>JANLSF010000146.1:0-1647 GCA_031362285.1 Gemmatimonadota bacterium
CGAAGGCCACCGCGTCCAACCGTCCGAAGGCCGCGGTCAAGCCCAAGGCCAGCCCCCACGCGCCGTCCAAAGCCGTCGCGGCTGCGCGATCCACCGCACCGGTGCCGGTCCGACGTGCCGCGCCGGTGCCCGAGAAGGACGTGCTCGAGATCGACTGGTCGCTCTTTGGCGAGTTGTCGCGTGCGCTCGCCCTCAAGGTGGCGCGCGACTACGACCCCGACATGGTGGTCGGCATTGCCACCGCTGGCGTCATTCCGGGGGCGACCATTGCCGCGATGCTCGATTGCGATTTCCACTCCATGATCATCTCGCGGCGCTATCACGCCGACACGGTGCGCGACACCCCCACCGTGTTCGGGTCGGTGCCGCACGAGGTGCGCGGGCAGCATGTGCTGATCGTCGATGAAACGTGCGACTCCGGCGCCACCATGCGCCTCGCCGTGAGCGCCATCCGCAACGCCGGCGCGCGGCAGGTGCGCACCGCGGTCAGCTTCGCCACCGGCAGCTACAAGCCGGACTATCACGCCCTCGCCACCGACGCCGAGATCGTGCTGCCGTGGGACCGCGAGATCCTGGTCGATGGCGAACTGGTGCTGAACCCGGACTACGAAGACCTGGTGGGGTGAAACGGGCCGGGGGCGACGCCGTGGGCGCCGCCCCCGGATGCCGACCCCGTCCGGGCGCGGCTACACCAGCCGCTCGCAGGCGTCGTAGTACGACGCCCCCTCGCTCATCGACGCATAGACCGTCTGCAGCGCCTCGGCGCTCCCGAGGAGCCATCGGCAGTGGGCGTGCCCCATCGAGCGGCACTCCACCTCCATGGTCGCCAGCGGGGCCCCGGCCATGCGGGTGAAGAAGTCGGCGAGCAGGCCGGCCGTGAGGTAGCAGCCGGGATGCGGCAGCGCCGCGTGCGGATCCGACTCCGCCCAGTCGGCACTGTCGAGGGCCACGATGGCCCCGCCGAGCGTGCTGATCTCGAGCCCGCCCCAGCCGCACGCCTGGAAGTACTCCACCGCGCGCGACCGGAACTGTTCGACGTCGAGCGTGTCGAGGCTCACGCCGTGCTGCTCGTGCAGCCACCGCTCGAACGAGGCGAACAGCGCCTCGCCGCCGGCAAACCCCGCCTCCTGCAGGTACGCCACGCCGCCCGGCCCCGCATCGCGCAGGAGCGCGGTGCGCAGCGCCGCGAGCGAGGCGCGCGAGAAGGTCACCATCCCGTGTTGGTCAAGCTGCATGTCAGGTCTCTCCGGGTATGCCTACAACTACGGCTTCTGGCCGACCATTTGCAAGAGCTCGGCTTCGCTGATCACCCGCACGCCGAGCGAATTCGCCTTGTCCAGCTTGCTGCCCGCCGCCTCGCCGGCCACCAGCAGCGACGTCTTCTTCGAGACGCTGTCGGTGACGCGCCCGCCCGCTTGCTCGACGAGCCCGGTGGCCTGCTGGCGAGAGAGGGTGGGCAGGGTCCCGGTGAGGACGACAGTCAGCTTGACCAACACGGGATGGTGACCTTCTCGCGCGCTTCGCTCTCGGCGCTGCGCACGGCGCTCCTGCGCGATGCGGGGCCGGGGGGCGTGGCCTACCTGCAGGAAGCGGGGTTTGCTGGTGGCGAGGCCCTGTTCGCTTCGTTCGAGCGCTGGCTGCACGAGC
>JANLSF010000154.1:0-4198 GCA_031362285.1 Gemmatimonadota bacterium
GCACAGTGGACCACGACGAGCACGCTCTCCCCGACGAGCCCCCTCTCCCCGAGGCTGCGACTGCTCACGGCGAGCCACCGTCCAGGAGTCACGCAGGCCACGACATGCCCGCGACCGGCCACGATATGCCCGCGACCGGCCAGGACGCCCACGCCGCCCACGGAGCCGGCCACGACAAGCACGCCGGCCACTCGCCGGCGATGTTCCGCGACAAGTTCTGGCTCGCGCTGGCGTTCACCGCCCCGATCCTCGTCTGGGGCCACATGCTGCCGCGCGCCTTCGGCTACACTCCGCCCGCCTTTCCGGGGTCGCACTGGATTCCACCGGTCCTGGGCACCGTGGTCTTCGCCTACGGCGGCTGGCCCTTCGTGAAGGGCGCCGCGAGCGAAATCGCGGCCCGGCTGCCGGGGATGATGACCCTCATCGCCCTCGCGATCTCGGTCGCCTTCGTGTTCAGCGCCGCGGTCGCGCTCGGCTTCCCCGGCATGCCGCTCTGGGAGGAGCTGGCCACGCTGGTGACGATCATGCTCCTCGGGCACTGGCTCGAGATGCGCTCGATCTCGCAGGCCGAGGGGGCCCTGGGCGAGCTGGCCAAGCTCCTGCCGGGCACGGCGGTGCGCGTGACGGGTGAGGGCGCCGACGAGCGCGTCGAGGAGGTGCCGGTGTCGGCGCTCCGCGACAACGACATGGTGCTCGTGCGCCCCGGGGCCGGCATTCCCGCCGACGGCGTGGTGCGTTCCGGCAAGAGCGCGGTGAACGAGGCGCTGGTCACGGGCGAGTCGGCGCCGGTGGAGAAGGGCGAGGGAGCGAAGGTGATCGCCGGCACGGTGAACGGTGCAGGCTCACTGCGCGTCCAGGTCACCGGCACCGGGGACAAGACGGCGCTCGCCGGGATCATGCGGCTCGTGGCACAGGCGCAGTCGTCGAAGTCGCGCGCGCAGGCCCTCGCCGACCGGGCCGCGCGCTGGCTCACCTGGATCGCGCTCGGCTCGGGGGCGCTGACCTTCGCGGCCTGGCTGCTGGCCGGGGCGACGGCCGCGACCGCCGTGGAGCGGCTGGTGACGGTGCTCGTCATCGCCTGCCCGCACGCGCTGGGCCTCGCGGTGCCGCTGGTGCTGGCGATCTCCACCACGCTCGGCGCGCATGGCGGGTTGCTTGTGCGCGATCGCCGCGGCCTCGAGGAGGCGCGCAACCTGACGGCGGTGGTGTTCGACAAGACCGGCACGCTCACCCTCGGCGAGCACCGCGTGGTGGCGATGCGCGCCGTTGGTGGCCTGGGCGATGACGACGCGCTGCGGCTGGCCGCCGCCGTCGAGCGCGACGCCGAGCATCCGGTGGGGCGCGCGATCGTGAAGAGCGCAGCGGAGCGGAAGCTCGCGGTACCCGCGGCCACGGGGTTCCAGTCCATCCCGGGGCAGGGCGTTCGGGCCACCGTCGAGGGGCGCGACCTCGCCGAAGGCGGGCCGAACCTGCTGACGAGCCTGAAGGTGACGCCCGCGCCGGAACTCGTCGCATTCGCGACCGAAGCGGCAGGGCGAGGCGAGGGCGTGATCTACCTGGTCGAGGGGGATCGCGCGCTCGCCGCGTTTGCCGTGGCCGACGCGATCCGGCCCGAGTCGGCCGAGGCCGTGCAGAAGCTGCACGCGGTCGGGATCGAGGTCATCATGATGACGGGCGATGCCAAGGCGGTGGCCGAGGCGGTGGCGCGGCAATTGGGCATCGCGACCGTGCTCTCGCAGGTGCTCCCCGAGCAGAAGGCGGCCCACATCGAGGCGCTGCAGGCGCAGGGCAAGCGCGTGGCGATGGTGGGAGACGGCGTGAACGACGCGCCGGCGCTGGTCACCGCCGACGTGGGGATCGCGATCGGGGCGGGGACCGACGTCGCCGTCGAGGCGGGCGACGTGGTGCTGGTGCGCAGCGATCCACGCGACATTCCGCGAATCATCAACCTGTCGCGCGCGACGTATCGCAAGATGGTGCAGAACCTGTGGTGGGCGGCGGGTTACAACATCGTCGCGATTCCGCTGGCGGCCGGCGTGCTGGCGCCGTGGGGCGTGGTGTTGACCCCGGCGGTGGGGGCGGTGCTGATGTCGGCCAGCACGATGATCGTGGCGTTGAACGCGCAGTTGCTGCGGCGGGTGAGGCTGTAGGCGTCGGGCGATGGGCCGGACTCGAAGAAGGTCACGGAACACACGGGCGAGATTCTGAACGCGTCTGCGGCGAGGTCCGGCAGGCCGGGCAAGATCACGCCGCACGAGATGAAGACACTGGCGCGAGCGCTGGCGCTGCTCCGCCCTCGCTCACGGGTTACCGAGATGCCGCTCATTCAGGAAGTCACTGCGTTCCCGAGGACTGAACAACCTCCAGGCCATCGCGCGTGCGGTCTCGCGCGACCGGCGCGGCTCGCCATGGAGGCGGTCGTGTTGGCGCTGTTGAGCGCATGCACGGGGGCCAACCAGGCTCCCGGTGGCTCGCCCGGTGCGGGTGCTGAACACCCCGCGGAGGAGCGCGTCGCCGCGACCGCGCTTGGCGGCGCCGGGCCGCTTGTCGTGTTTCTGCCCGGACTCGGCGGCACCAGCGAGTACTGGCGCCCGATCGCGGATTCCATTGCGCGCAACGCGCGCGTCCTCCTGGTCGACCCCCTTGGATTTGGTGCGTCCGCCAAGCCGACGGGTCGGTACACAATGGCGCGGCATGTGGCGGCTTTGCACGCGACCCTCAGCGGCGGCCCCCCGGCGGTCCTGGTCGGGCACTCGTTCGGGGCCCGCCTCGCGATCTCGTACGCGGCGCGCCATCCCTCGGGTGTGCGGGCGTTGGTGCTGTACAGCCTGCCGTACTACGGCGGGCCGGACGCCACGCGCGCCTTCTTCCGGTCCGGCGCCGCGCCCAGCCGGTGGATCCTGGCCAGCGAGGTGTCGACGGCGCTGGCCTGCGTGGTCAGTCGCCGCCTGCTCGGCCCTGTTCTGCCGATGATGGCGCCCGAACTGCCGGCGCGCGTCGTGAACGCCTCCTCCACGCACACCTGGCGATCGTCCTCGTCAACGCTCTGGTCCACGTTCATGGAGTACGACCTCCGGCCGGACATCGAGGCCCTCCCCGCCGACCTTCCCGTGCACCTCGTGCACGGCGCCTCGGACGGCACAGCCCCGCTCGACAGCGTGCGCAGCCTCGTGGTGCGACATCGCGACTGGACGCTCCTGATCGTGCCGGCGAACGGACATCACCTGTGGTGGACGGCCGCCGCGGCCGCGCGGGGCGTGATCGACACCCTGCTCGCGCCCCGCGACTCGGGGTGAGCGCGCGCATTCGTCTGGCCTCGGTCATCCGAGCGAGTGCCGAGGTCGTCCGGTAGCCGGATCGTCAAAGGCGTGCGGGCCAGCCAACTCCAGATGCTCTGCGGCCCCACTGGTACGCACCGTTGGCGTCCGGCCACGCGTGCCGACGACTTGCGCCAACTCAGGTTTTACCCTACATAAAATCAGCAATTCTGCCCTGCCCTGCACGCACGCCGCCACCGATGTTCCGCAAGCCGCCCGCGATACCGCGGTCAGGGCCGGGCGCACGCGAGTTCATGCATGAGCGCGAGGGTTCTCGGGATGCGGATTGTCATCGGTTCGGACACCTCAGGCAGCGCACGGGAGCGCCTACACCGCCCGACGCCGGGCGACCGGCAAGCGCCGACAGATGCGCGCGTGGCGCTGGCGGGACACACCGCCAGCCGGTGGTTCGGATGGCGGCCGGCGTGCGGCTTCGTGGCGTGTGCCGCCGCCGGCGCACTCGCGGTCGCGGGCCCCGTGGCCGCACAAGCGGATGTCGGTCGTCCGACCGGACTGCGGCTCGATGCGCTCTACGTCGCCGCGGAGCGAGCTAACCCTCGCATCGCGGCAGCCGGCGCACTGGCCGATGCCGCCGCGGCCAGGGTCCCCAGCGCCGGCCTGCCACCAGATCCCCAGTTGCAACTCGGGCTGCTCGGCCGACAACTCCCCGGGCTAGGGCCCATGGAGGTGCTGGGCATGAATCAGCTCCAGCTGGTGCAGCGGTTCCCGACGGCGGGGAAGCTCGGGCTCGCCGCCGCGGCGGCCTCGGCGCGCGGCACGGCTGCCCGGGAACGCGCCAACGAGGTGCGGTGGGAGGTGCGGGGTCGCGTCGCCGCTGCGTTCTTCGACATCTATCGGACCGAGCGGGGCATCGAGATCGC
>JANLSF010000183.1:0-4840 GCA_031362285.1 Gemmatimonadota bacterium
GCCCGCCTCACCATGTGGGAACTTGCGCAGGCCGGTGTCGCCTGCACGCTCATCACCGACTCCATGGCGGCGAGCACCCTGCGCGATCAACGCATCGATGCCGTGCTCGTGGGCGCCGACCGGATCGCCGCCAACGGCGACGTCGTCAACAAGATCGGCACCTACGGCCTCGCGCTGGCGGCACGCGCGCACGACGTGCCGTTCTACGTGCTGGCGCCGGAGTCCACGGTGGATCCGGTCACCCGGCGTGGCTCCGCCGTGCGCATCGAGATGCGCGATGACGCCGAAGTCACGCAGCTGAACGGTGTGCCCACGGCCCCCGCCGGCGCGGTGGCGCACAATCCGGCCTTCGACTGGACCCCCGCCGCGCTCGTCTCGGCCATCATCACCGACCGCGGCGTGCATCGGGCGCCGTACGATTTCTCCAGCGGCGCGCGCGCCGCCCCTCACTCCTGACGGACAAGGATGCCCTCATGCGCCACGTGCTCGCCATCGACCAAGGCACCACCGGCACCACCTGCCTCGTGGTCGCCGCCGACGGCCGTGTGGCCGGTCGCGCCTACCGGGAGTTGCCGCAGCACTTCCCCGAGCCCGGCTGGGTCGAGCACGACGCCATGGACATCCTCTCCGGCGTCCTCGATGCGGGGCGCGAGGCGATCGCCAAGGCCGGCGTGACGCCGGACGCCATCGGCATCACCAACCAGCGCGAGACGACCGTCGTGTGGGATCGCGCCACCGGCCGTCCCGTCGCGCGGGCCATCGTCTGGCAGGACCGCCGCACGGCGCCGCGCTGCGCCGAGCTCGCGCCGCAGGCCGCCGACATCACCGCGCGCACCGGGCTGGTGGTCGACGCGTACTTCTCGGGCACCAAGGTGGAGTGGTTGCTCAGGACGCACGGCCTGGGTGCGCGCGCGGCCAACGGCGAGCTCTGCTTCGGCACGATCGACAGCTGGCTCATCTGGAAGCTGACCAACGGCCAGGTGCACGCCACCGACCCCACCAATGCGAGCCGGACGCTGCTCTATGACATCGGCGCACATGCCTGGAGCGACACGCTGTGCGCGTTGCTGCACGTGCCCATGGCGATGCTCCCCGAGGTGCGGCCGTCGTCGGGCGATTTCGGCGTCACCACCAGCTTCGGCGCGCCCATCCCCATCCGCGGCGTGGCGGGGGACCAGCAGGCGGCGCTCTTCGGCCAGGGATGCTGGCAGCCCGGACAGGGCAAGAACACCTACGGCACGGGCGCCTTCCTGCTGCTCAACACCGGCCCGACGCGCCCGACGGCCGGCGATGGGCTGCTCGTCACCCTCGCCTGCGACGCCAAGGGGAACGCGGTGTACGCCTACGAAGCCGCCATCTTCATTGCCGGTGCCGCCGTGCAGTGGCTGCGCGATGGGCTTGGGCTCGTGTCGACGGCGGCCGAGACCGAGGCGATGGCCGCCAGCCTCGCCTCCAACGACGGCGTCTACTTCGTGCCGGCCCTCGTGGGACTCGGCGCGCCGCACTGGGAGCCCGACGCGCGCGGCACCATCGTGGGGCTCACGCGCGGCACCACGCGCGCGCACCTCGCGCGGGCCGCGCTCGAGGCCATGGCGTTCGGCACCGCCGACGTGCTCGGCGTCATGCGCGACCGGAGCGGCACGACGTTCGAGCGGCTCCGCGTGGACGGCGGTGCGACGAACAACGGCTGGCTCATGCAGTTCCAGGCCGACGTGCTTGGCGTGAGCGTGGAGCGTCCCGACGTGGTGGAAACCACGGCGCTGGGCGCCGCCGGACTCGCCGGCCTCGCCGCGGGCGTCTGGGCCGACGGCGCCGACTTCCTCGCGTCGCGCCGCTTCGACCGCTTCACCCCGGGCCCAGGGCAGGGGGCCGCGCAGGCGGCCCGGAGCGGCTGGGCGCGGGCGGTGCGCACCACGCTCGCCCATGCCCGCGATCGGGGGTAGCGGCGCGTCGCGACGGCCCGGCTCGTCGGGAGCAATCCGCCGCACCGGGGCGTATATTCTCCGAGCGGTCGGGGCGCTTGACGCCCCGGCGCCCGAGTCCCACAGCCCCACCCGTCCATGAACGCCAAGACCAAGTTCATCCTTGGCGGCGCCCTCGTCCTCGGCACCGCCGGGTACCTGATGGTGTCGTCCATCAACGAGACCGCCACGTACTACCTGACCCCGGGCGAACTGTCGGCCAAGGTGGCGCAGAACCCCGCTTTCGTGGACCTCGGCGTGAAGGTCGGCGCCCGCGTGGTGCCCGGCTCGATCAAGCGCGACGCGGGAGGCCGTGAAGTGGCCTTCAACATGACCGACGGGGCGAGCACGTACCCGGTGGTCTACCGTGGCCTCATCCCCGACACCTTCACCGACTCGGTGGACGTGGTCGTGGAAGGGCGGCTGGGCAAGGACGGCACCTTCCGTGCGACAGTGTTGCTTGCCAAGTGCGCCTCGCGCTACGAGAACGCGCCGGACAAGGAGAAGTACAAGAGCACCCCCGCGTATCGGCAGGCGCGCCCGACGAAGGCCACATGATCCTGCTCGGCGAGCTGTCGCTCTGGATCGCGCTCGTCATGGCGATCTGGGCGGGGGTGGCCTCGTACGCGGGTGGCGGGCTGCGCCGGCCGGAGTTGATCGCCAGCGGTGAACGCGGCATGTACGTCTCGGCCGGCTTCACGGTGCTCGCGTCGGCCGGGTTGCTGACGGCGCTGATGACGCACGATTTCTCGCTCAAGTATGTCGCCAGCTACACGAGCGCGAACCTCCCCACGGTCTACACGATCGCCGCCTTCTGGGGCGGGCAGAGCGGATCGCTCCTCTTCTGGGCCCTCGTGCTCGCGCTGTACTCGGTGATCGCGCTGCTCTCGAACCGTCGCACCAACCGCGAGCTGATGCCGTACGTGACCGGCACGCTCGCCGTCGTGCTCACCTTCTTCCTCGCCGTCACCGCGTTCGGGTCCAACCCCTTCGAGCGCCTCGACTGGCTCCCCATCGATGGTCGCGGGATGAACCCGCAACTCCAGAACCCGGGGATGGCGATCCACCCGCCGAACCTCTACCTGGGCTACGTCGCCACCGCGGTGCCGTTCGCCTTTGCGGTGGGCGCGCTCATCTCGCGCAGGCTCGACGCGGAGTGGCTCGGGGCCGTGCGCCGCTGGGCGCTCGTCTCGTGGTTCTTCCTCACGATCGGCATCACGCTCGGCATGTGGTGGGCGTACGTGGAACTCGGGTGGGGCGGCTACTGGGCGTGGGATCCCGTGGAGAACGCCTCGCTGCTGCCGTGGCTGACCGGCACCGCCTTCCTGCACAGCATCATGGTGCAGGAGAAACGCGGCATGTTGCGCAAGTGGAACGTGCTGCTGGTGATCGGCACCTTCCTGCTGGCGATCCTCGGCACCTTCCTCACCCGTTCGGGCATCGTGCAGAGCGTCCACTCCTTCGCGCAGTCGCCAGTGGGGCAGTGGTTCGCGGGCTTCCTCGTCTTCGCCACGATCGCGTCCACGATCCTCGTGGCCACCCGGCTCAGGGACATGCGTCCCGACGCCGAGCTCGAGAGCCTCGTGAGCCGCGAGGCGGCGTTCCTGTACAACAACCTGCTCTTCGTGGGGATCGCCTTCAGCGTGCTCTGGGGCACGCTCTTTCCCGTGCTGTCCGAGGCGGTGAAGGGCGCGAAGATCACCGTGGGTCCGCCCTTCTTCAACACGGTGAACATCCCGCTCGGGTTGCTGCTGTTCGTCCTCACGGGCGTGGGGCCGCTGATCGCCTGGCGCAAGGCGAGCCTGGCCAACCTGCGCCGGCAGTTCACGGGACCGGTGGTGTTCGGACTCGCCGTGGGCGCGGCGCTGGCCATCGCCGGCATGCGCGACGGGTACGCCCTCGTGGCGTACACGATCGCCGGTTTCGTGTCGGGGACGATCGTGCAGGAGTACTGGAAGGGGATCGGCGCCCGGCAGAAGATGTACGGCGACCACTTCGCGCAGGCCGCCGTGCGGCTCGTCGCACGCAACCGGCGCCGGTACGGCGGCTACATCGTGCACGCCGGCATGACGATGGTGTTCGTCGGCTTCGCGGGGCTCGCCTTCCGCAAGGAGTTCGACCTCACCCTCCGGCCCGCCGAGACGTTCGCCGCGAAGGACGCGTGGGGACGCGAGTGGCGCTTCACGAGCCTCGGGCTCTCGCGCTACGAGCAACTCAACCGGCAGGTGGTCGCCCTCAACCTGCTGGTCACGCGCGACGGCCGGCCGATGGAGAACATCGTCACCGAGAAGCGGCAGCATGTGGACTCCCAGGGCAACCCGACGTTCGAGCCGTCGACCGAGGTCGGGATCCAGTACGACGCCAAGGGAGACACCTACGTGGTCCTCGCGGGCGTGTCGCCGGGAGAGCGCGCCGAGGTGCGGATCACCTTCAATCCGCTGGTCGTGTGGGTCTGGCTGGGAGGGATCGTCATGGCGCTCGGTGGCCTGATCGTGATGTGGCCGCCCGCGGCGCGTCGGCGGACGCAGGCGGGCTACGCGACGGCGCTCACGCCGGCGCACGTCGGCGCCGGCGCGGCCTGAGCCACGAATGACGCTCTGGTTCGCGGTGGGTGGCCTGCTGGCGCTGCTCGCGCTCGGCTTCGTGCTGCTGCCCATGGTGGGCGCCACCGGCGCGATGCCGGTGCGCGCGGCGACGGCGACCGACGACCCGCACGAGGATGCGATCGCCGCGTTGCGCGAGGTCGAGTTCGACCGGGCCACCGGCAAGCTGTCCGACGACGACTACACGGCGCTGCAGGCGCGCTACCGGCCGCAGGCCCTCGCGCAGCTCGAGCGCGAGTCGTCGACCACCGCGGCCACCGCGCCGGATGCCGAGGC
>JANLSF010000209.1:0-7794 GCA_031362285.1 Gemmatimonadota bacterium
GCCGGCGTGCCCGTGGCGCTCACGATCACCTCGCCCTCGCGACTCGTCACCACGGTCGGCACTCCCTTGAGGAGCACGGCACAGTGCAGGGTGTTCGCGAGTGCGCGTCCGATGTCGAACCGTTCGGCGAGCACCCGCAGCGTGGACGCCCCCGTGAGCCGCGCGAACTCGGCCACGTGTGGCGTGATCAGTGCCTCACGGCCCGCGAGCAGTCGCTCGAGCGTCGCGGCGTCGCCGGCAAAGGTGGTGAGCGCGTCGGCGTCGAGGACCACGGGGGTGCGGGCACCGGCGAGCAACGGCGTGACGAGCGTGCGCGCACCGACCGCGCCAAGTCCCGGGCCGATGACGAGGGCATCAGCCCAGGTCGCGATGTCTGCGGCGGCCGCATCGGTCTCGGGCCAGGGCGCCGTGAGCACCTGCGGCACCGCCGCCTGGATGGCCGGGAGCGACGGCGGATCGGCCACCACCTTCACCAGTCCCGCCCCGGCCGCGAGCGCGGCGCGTGCGGCGAGGATCACCGCACCCGACATCCCGCCGGCGCCGCCCACGATCGCGACCTTGCCGCGCGTCCCCTTGTGCGAGGCCGCTCCCATCGGCGGCAACTGCGCGCGCACTTCGCGAGCGGTCACCAGCGTGATCGCGGCGCCCTCGGCGCTCGCGAGGCCGATGTCGAGCACCACGATCGCCCCGGCGTGCGCCCGCGAGACGAGCAGGCCGCGCTTGACCGTCCCGAAGGTCAGCGTGCAGTGCGCCTGCACGCACGCCTCGCCATGCGTCTCGCCGCTGTCGGCCTCGACGCCGCTCGGCATGTCGAGCGCCACCACGATCGCGCCGTGCGCGCGACGGGCCCGGATCTCGGCAATCGCCTCGGCGATCGCGCCCGTGGGTGCGCCGCGCGCACCGACGCCGAGCAGCCCGTCGACGACGACTTCCTCGCCGCCGTGCGGCAGCGGGAGCCCGACGCGTTCCGCCTCGGCGCGCTCGGCCATGCCCTCCGGCGACTTGGGCGTGCCCACGGGCCGCACGCTCACCGGGACGCCGGCCGCAGCCAGCGCCTGCGCCACGACCCACGCGTCGCCACCATTGTTGCCGGGCCCGGCGTACACCGCCACGCCGCGCGCGAGGTTGTGCGCGTAGCGGCGCGTGATCTCCGTGGCGGCCGCGTGCCCCGCCACGCGCATCAACGCGCGCGACGGGATGCCGCGCGCGATGGCCGCATCATCGACGGCGCGTGCCTCGGCCGCCGTGGTCACGCGCACGCGGCCCGTCGGCAAGAAAAGACGGCGGCCCGCACCGGGGCCGCCGCTCGTCTGGCCACCGGCGGCTGATGGCGTCATTTCTGCGACTGGGCGATCGCCCGCCCCATGGAGATCTCGCCGTTGTCGATGCGGAGGTTGTAGCCACAGTCGGGATTGCCGCACACCCACGCCTTGTACGTGATCGGCGCGCCGTCGCGCCCGTAGTCCGACAGCGGGAGCATGGTGCCAGTGCCGCACTTCTGGCACGTGGGAAAGGCGACGGCGGTCATGGGCGCTCGCGGGGTGAGGCGGCCTGGCGTGGTCGCGCGGAGAGGCTCAGGCGGGCGCGCCGCTCGCCCACGGGTAGGCACGCTCGAAGGCGTGCTCGAAGTCGACGGCATCCACGAAGTCGTCACGCGAGTCGGAGGGCAGGGCCATGAGCAGCCCCGCGTCGACGAGGGCAAAGACGACGTCGCCGATGTGGGCGCTGGTCGTGATCCCCCAGTGTGACAGCACCAGCCGAGCCAGCACGCCAAACCGCTCGAGCGCGAGGTCGCGCACCGACTCGGCCAGCTCCCGTCCCGACAGGTGACGGCGCTCGGTCAGCCCCGCCTGGCGGAATTCGAGCGCGGCGAGCACGAACAGGTACCCGCGCTCGTGAAACCGCGACTCGCGCAGGCGAATGCGGTCCATCACTCCGTCACGGAAGGCGAGGTCGTTCACGCGGACTCGGGTAGCCGGAAGGCGGGGCGCCCGAACGGGCTCCGCCAGAGAGCGAAGATGGGCGTCGCCGCGTCGAAGCGCAACGCTCCGGGGCGTGCGCGAGGTGACCGCGATCACCGCGCACGGGCGACAAGCCGTGACACGCCCTGACATGGGTTGACGCGCCCGCGCCGCCGGGCATCTTCGCCTCTCATGCGACTCATCGTCTGTCTTGCCGCCCTCGCCGCGACGTCCACCGTCGCCACCGCCCAGACGGAGACGGTCCGCACGCGCGGACTCCGCGCCGCCGTCACGCTCGAGCGCGACTCCGCGGGCATCGTCCACATCACGGCCGCCAACGAGCACGACCTCTTCTTCGCGCAGGGATGGAACGTCGCGCGCGATCGCCTGTGGCAACTCGAGACGTGGCGCCGGCGCGCCACCGGCACCGTGAGCGAGCTGATCGGCGCGCGCGGCGTCGAGATGGACGCGGCGTCGCGGCAGTTCCGCTTCAAGGGCGACGTGCCGCGGGAGCTCGCCGTCTATCATCCGCGCGGCGGCGCGATCATCCAGGCGTTCGTCGACGGCATCAACGCCTGGATCGCGCTCACCGAACGGGAGCCGGACCGCCTCCCGCCGGAATTCGGGTGGCTGGGCGTGAAGCCCGGCAAGTGGACGGCGGCCGTGGTCGTCTCGCGTCACAACGGACTCTTCCTCGGCGGCCTCACCGACCGCGAAGCCATGACGCCACGCGTGGTCGCCGCCATCGGCGCGGCCGCCGCGCGCCCGCTCTTCGACTTCGGTCCGGCCGACCCGATGCTCGCGGGCGATCCCGGCGTGGACTACACGAAGCTCCCCCACGAGGCCCTGGCCAAGCCGCTCCTCGCGCTGCGCGGCGCGCTCCGCTTCGAGAGGGAGGACCTCGTCCCCCCCCGCCGCGCCGATGCCGGGGCGTTGCGCTGGCTGGCCGCCGAGAATGGACAGGCCGAGGCGCTGGCGCGTGCGCGCCTCACCGGCACGGCGCAGGCCGAAGGGAGCAACAACTGGGTGGTGAGCGGCAGCCGGACGGCGTCGGGCAAGCCGCTCCTCGCGAACGATCCGCATCGCGTCATTGCCGCCCCCTCGCTCCGCTACTACGTGCACCTGCGCGCGCCGGGATGGAACGTGATCGGCGGAGGCGAACCGTCGCTGCCCGGCGTGGCCATCGGCCACAACGAGCACGGGGCCTGGGGCCTCACGATCTTTGCCATCGACGGCGAGGACGTGCTCGAGTACGAGACCGACCCGGCCGACGGCACGCGCTACAAGTACCGGGGCGCGTGGGAGAAGATGAAGGTCACGACGGAGACGATCGCCGTGAAGGGCGCGCCCCCGGTGATCCGGGAGCAGCGCAGCACCCGTCACGGGCCGGTGATCGCCGTGGACATCGGGCGTCATCGCGCCTGGGCGTACCGCACGACGATGCTCGAGTATGGCACCGCGCCGTACCTCGGCTCGTTGCGCATGGACCAGGCGAAGAACTGGAAGGAGTTCCGCGAGGCGTGCTCGCACACCCTGGCGCCGCCCGAAAACATGGTCTGGGCCGACACCTCCGGCACCATCGGGTGGCAGGTGGTGGGCAAGGCGCCGGTGCGCACCAACTACTCCGGGCTGCTCCCCGTGCGCGGCGACGGCACGTACGAGTGGCAGGGGTTCCTCCCCGTGCTCGATCTGCCCAACGGCGCCAACCCCGCCAAGGGGTTCCTGCACAGCGCCAACGAGAACAACGTGCCCAAGGGCTACGCGCACCTGGATGCCGTGGGACACGACTGGGCGGATGACTGGCGCGCCGATCGCATTGCCGAGGTGCTCGGCGGGGCGCGGAAGTTCACGGTGGACAGCATGCGGGCGTTGCAGTTCGATGCGACGGCGATGCCCGCGCGCGCGCTCGTCCGCGCGCTCCTGAAGGCGCGCATGAGTGGCGCCCCGGTGCTGGCGGCGCGCGACAGCGTGTCGGCGTGGGACCAGCGCATGACCCCCACGAGCGTGGGCGCCGGGATCTATGCGGCGTACGAACGGGCGCTGCGGCGCCGGGTGTCGCAGCACATCGCGCCCCCCGCCGTGTTCACGCTCGTGGGACCACTCGAACTCGTGGTGGTCAGCCGCTGGGTGGAGTCGGCCGCGACGGCCGACGAAGTGACCGCCCACCAGCGCGACTCCCTGGTGACGCTCGCCTTCAGCGACGCGCTGACCGAGCTGGGCAGCCTCCATGGAGCGTCGATGGCCGCGTGGACCTGGGGCGGGCCGCGCGGACACCGGGCCGAGTTGCGCCCGCCACTCGCCGCACTCCGTGACTCCGCCACGCGCGCGGCGCTGACCATCGGTCCGATCGCCATGGGCGGCTACGGGAGCTCGGTCTGGGCGTCGGGCAATGGCGACGTCGTGACGGATGGCCCGAGCTTCCGCGTCGTCGCCGACCTCGCGGACTGGGAGCGCTCGGTGGGCACGAACACGCCCGGGCAATCGGCGGACCCGCGCAGCCGATACTTCCGGAACCTCTTCGAGGGATGGGCGACGGGGCGGTACTTCCCGCTGCCCTTCTCCGTGGAGCGCGTGCACGCCGCGGCGCGGGAGACGGTGCGGCTCGCGCCGCGCTGATCCGCTCGCCTCGAACGCTCGGCCTCCACACGCGACGCGCCGTCGTCGCGATGACGACCGGAGGCGGGTCGCCGTAGGCGTCAGCGCGGCATGCCGTCACGCCAGCGGCGGCGACTGTCACGTCGCGCTGTCCCATTCACGTCCAGCTGGTCCGCGCCGATACTCGCCGACAAGGGTGCGGATGGCAGGGCGTCGCAGGTCTGCGATGCCGATCGCGCACTCCCGGGGACCGGGGGGCGGGGATGCGCGCACGGATGCGTGGGGTGGGGGTAGTCGGGCTCGCGAGCGTGATGCTCGCGGGGTGCGCCATTCCGCCGGCCATGCCGCTCTCGGCGCCGAGCCCCCGGCGCCTGGCGTTGACCTTCAGGCCGCGCGTCAACGTGCCGGCCTTCCGCTACGAGGCGCGGCCGACGCACGACGCGGTCGTCGCCGGCCGCGTGCTCGATGACTCCACGGGGCTGCCGGTGGCGCAGGTGGCCGCCGCGTGGCTCACCGAACGACCCGACTCGAGCGCCGCCGATGGCTGGGGCCACTTCGAGCTCGCCAACATCGCACCGGGTCACTACACGCTCGTGACCTGGGCCGCGGGCTACGAGCCGCGCGTCGACGCACTCGACGTGCGCCCCGACGGGGGGACCGCCATCGAGGTCCGGCTCAAGCGCACGACGAACGGGCAGCAGGTGGCGCGGTCGCTTCCGGCGCGGGGCAGCGCCGTGCGGGTCGCCGCCGCGGGCGGCGCCCAGCAGTAGTCGCACGGCGGGGCCCGGGCCGATAGACTCGGCCATGCCCCTGCGCGACACGCCCAGCGCGACCGCGTTCCCGAGCCCGGCGCTGCCGGACGCGTTTGCGCGCGCGCACCTGAACAGCCTCGACGGCCTGCGGGCGATCGCCGTGCTGATGGTCATCGCCCTGCACTTCGGATTCGCCTGGGTCCCCGGCGGATCGGGGGTGACGATGTTCTTCGTCCTCAGCGGCTTCCTCATCACGTGGCTGCTCGTCGCGGAACAGGAGTCGACGGGCGCGGTGGACCTGTGGGCGTTCTATCGGCGCCGGTCGCTGCGGATCTTTCCGGCGTTCTACGGCTATTGGCTGCTCGTGGTGGCGCTGCTGCTCGTCACGCGGCGCCCGGTGCCCTGGGGCGCGGCCGTGTCGTCGGCGCTCTACCTCGGCGACTACTACAACGCCCTCTACGACGCGCCAGGGTCGCACTTCAGCCACACCTGGTCGCTCGCGATCGAGGAGCAGTTCTACCTGTTGTGGCCGGTGACCTTCCTGTGGCTCCGTCGCGCGGGCGACGGCGCCATCCGGCGCCTGGCCGTGATCATCGCCGCCGCGTGGGGCTACCGGATCTGGCTGGTGTTCGGCGGGCTCGCAAGCGTGAGCTGGCGCTACGCGGCGTTCGACGCCCGCTTCGACGCGCTCCTCGTGGGCTGCCTGCTGGCGCTGCTGCTCCGCTCACGCCACGCGCCGGCCGTGCGCGCACTCGCGTCCCGGTGGTGGTACGGGTGCGTCACCCTGGCGCTGCTCGCGCTGCTGCACGCGGGCCTCCGCGCGGGCGGCGTCGACTTCCGCGACACCGTGCTCCACGCGCTCGCGCCCCCCCTCATGGCGATCGTCATCGTGCAGGCGATCACGCACCACGCGCACCCGCTGTGGGACTGGCTCGACTGGGCGCCACTCCGCGGGCTCGGCCGGATCTCGTACGGCGTCTACCTGTACCAGCAACTGTGCATGGACCCGGTCAAGCGGCTCCTCGACGGGTGGCCGGTCGCGGCGCAGTTCGCCGGCGTGCTGGCGAGCACGATCCTCATCGCGGCGATCTCGTACCAGTGGATCGAGCGGCCATTCCTGCGCCGGAAGCACCGGACGCCGCGATCCTGAGGGCGGCGCGGCGCCGAGGGTGCGTCGATCGGACCGGGTCCGTTCACCGTGGCACCCGAGCCGCCGCGGTGGCCCGGACGCCTACAGGTAGAGCGGGAAGCGCCCGGTGAGCGCCTTCACTTCGGCGCGCACCGCGGCCGCCACGCCCGCATCCGCGGGCGCAAGCAGCACCCGATCCATGAGCGCGGCGATCTGCGCCATCTCCGCCGTCCCCATGCCACGCGTCGTCACCGCCGGGGTGCCGATGCGGATGCCACTCGTGACGAACGGGCTCTGCGTTTCCTTCGGCACCGTGTTCTTGTTGACGGTGATGGCGGCGTGGTCGAGCGCCTTCTCGGCCACCTTGCCCGTGAGCCCCTTGTTGCGCAGGTCGACCAGCATCAAGTGGTTGTCGGTGCCACCGCTCACCACCTGGTACCCCTTGGCCGCGAGGCCGGCCGCCAGGGCGCGGGCGTTGTCGATCGTATGCTGGCTGTAGGCGGTGAACTCGGGCTTGAGCGCCTCGAGGAAGGCCACCGCCTTGGCCGCGATCGCGTGCTCGAGCGGTCCCCCCTGGGTGCCCGGGAACACGGCCTTGTCGATGGCCTTGGCGTGCGCCGCCTTGCACAGGATGAGGCCGCCGCGCGGACCGCGCAGCGTCTTGTGCGTGGTGGTGGTCACGACGTCGGCCAGCGGCACCGGCGACGGATACACGCCCGTGGCCGCGAGGCCGGCAAAGTGCGCCATGTCCACCATGAAGATCGCGCCGACCTCCCGGGCGGCGTCGGCGAACGCGGCGTAGTCGAGCACGCGCGAGTAGGCCGAGTAGCCGGCGATGATCATCTTCGGCTTGTGCTCGCGAGCCTTGGTGCGCATCTCGTCGTAGTCGATGAGCCCCTCGGCGGTCAGGCCGTAGTGCACCGCGTGATAGAGCAGCCCCGAAAAGTTCACGGGGGAGCCGTGCGTGAGGTGCCCGCCCTGCGAGAGGTCGAGGCCGAGCACGGTGTCGCCGGGCTTGAGGAAGGCGAGGTACACGGCCGCGTTCGCCTGCGCGCCCGAGTGCGGCTGGACGTTGGCATGGTCGGCGCCGAAGAGCTGCTTGGCGCGATCGATGGCCAGCTGCTCGGCCTCGTCCACGACCTCGCAGCCTCCGTAGTAGCGCTTCCCCGGGAGCCCCTCCGCGTACTTGTTCGTGAGCGGCGACCCCATGGCCTCCATCACGGCGGGCGACACGAAGTTCTCGCTCGCGATCAACTCCAGGCCGTCGGACTGGCGCGCGACTTCGCGGGCGATGATGGCGGCGATGGCCGGGTCGGCGTCGCGCAGCGCGGCGCCCGGCAGGGTGCGGTCCCACTCG
>JANLSF010000217.1:0-7788 GCA_031362285.1 Gemmatimonadota bacterium
CCTGAAGCGGCCACCGCCCAGCGGCTCGAGTCGCACCTGGTTCTCCAGCGTGGGGGCGTTGGGGCTTATGATCACGAGGCGTTCGTTGAGCAGCACCACCTGCGTGTCGCCCATGCGGCCGCGATAGAGCCCCGCGTAGCGCGCCCACGCCGGATCCCACGCCACCACCGTGGGCGTGACGGTCGTTGCCTTCGCCACCGCCTCGCCCACCGAGGCCATCAACTGCCGGGCGATCGCCGAAGGATCCGAGTCGTTGGTGTTGGTGAGGACGATGACGCCCACCTTGCCGTCGAGCTGGATGAGGGTCTGCGTCGTGTAGCCCGGGTAGCCGCCGCCGTGTCCGATGTACGTCTTGTCGCCCACGCGGCTCACGGCGAACCCGATCGCGTTGCCCTGTGTCCAGTTGTTCTCCAGCACGCGCAGCCGGTGCATGTCGCGGAGCGCGCCGGTGCTCAGGATCTGCGCGCCCCCCACCGGGCCGCTCCGGAACTGCAACGACACGAACCGGGCCATGTCCTCCACCGTGGAGGTGATCCCCGTGGCCGAGCCCATGCCGCGGGCATCCACGAACGGCATCACCTCGCGCGTGCCGTCGGGCAGCCGCCGGTTGTACCCCACCGCCAGTCCCGGCACCTTCTCGTCCACGCTCGACGAGGTCATGCCGAGCGGCTGGTAGATGTGGCGCTGCACGTAGGCGGCCCACTTCTCGCCACTCACCGTCTCGACCACCATGCCGGCAATCGAGAAGGCGAGGTTGGAGTACTTCCACCGGACGTCGGGCGAGAAGGCCGCCTGTCGGTCGGGCATGAGCGTGCGCAGTTCGTCGGTCGTCGGGAACTCGAAGGTGGTCCAGTGCGCCCCCGCCTCGCGCGGGAGCCCCGAGCTGTGCGTGAGCAGCTCCTCGATCGTGATCGGCGGATCGTCTGGCGCGGCGGGCTTGAGCGCGAACCAGGGGAGGTACTTCGCGACGGGGTCGTCGAGCCGGAGCTTCCCCTGATCGCGGAGCTGCATGATGGCCGTGGCCGTGAACAGCTTGCTGTGCGAGGCCATGCGGAACTTCGTGGAGGCCGACATGGGGCGCTTGGCGGTCACGTCGGCAAACCCGAAGCCGGCGCTCCAGACGAGCTGCTGGTCGGCGACGACGCCCACCGCCACCCCCGGCAGCCCGCGGTAGGCGATCTGGCTCTCCATCCACGCCGAGAAGAGGCGCTGGGCGCCCAGCACGTCGGCGTTGGCGGCGACGTCCGAACGGGCCTGCGCGCCGAGGACCGTGGCGAGCGGCAGGGCCGCGATGCCCGCGATCAGGGAGAGCGTGGCGGGTCGAAGGCGGCGGTGGAGGGTCAGCATGGTGGCTCCCGACGGAGGGCGGATTGGCGTGTGGACGCGAAAGTAGCACCACCCGCGCGATCGCGCTCGTCGCGCTCCGCAGCGAGCGTCAGCGCGCGCGAACTCCGTACAGGAACCGCGCATACCCCATCTCGGCGGCATTCTTCGTGAGCTCGATGTTGGCCCACGCCACCACGTCGGCGAACGGACGATCGCGGAACGGCCAGCGCGTGCGCGTCATGCCGCGCAGGTCGTCGTCGGAGAGTCCTTCGATCGCGCCGCGCCACGCCGCGTGCAGGCCGCCGAGCCAGACGCGCACGGAGTCGGCGTCGCCCGGCCAGAGCACCGCCTCGCGCGCAAGCGTGCCGCCCCCGAACGCATGGTCGAGCGCCATGGACCACCAGAACCCCATGTGCCAGGTGACCCACGCGATGCTCGGCGGGCCCAGGTGGTAGCCCTCGTGTTCCGGCCAGTCCGCGCACCACCGTCCGTCGGCGGCGAGGTGCACGTGCGGCCCCACCGGTGCGGGGCGCCAGAGGCACTCGGCGGTGGTGAGCCCGTCGAGGTGGTAGCTGGCGAGCTTCCAGGCCGTGTCGAGTTGGCGGAGGAGCGCGTCGCGCGTCTGGTCAGCCATGGGCCCGCGCCACCGCCATCACGGCGCTACGGTCCGACACTACCGCACAGTTCGACCAGCCGCGCGCCGTCGAGACGCGCGCCGAGGGTGTGCTCCTCGTCCCAGGCCACGGTCATCCGCACTTCGGCAGGGAAGTCGCGGCGGGACGCGTCCACGTCCACGCGCTCCACCTGCACGAACGGCCAGACGTCGCCGGCCATCGAGATTTCGGGAAAGGACGTGACCTCGCCCTCGAGATCGCCCGCCTTCCACGCCTCCCAGCCCGGTCCGTAGTGCTCGAACAGCTCGTCCGCCACGGCGGGGCGCAACGAGGCGTACTGCGCGGGCAGGGCGATGGCGGCGGACAGCGAGGCCAGATCGGGCGCCTTCCGCCCGCCCGCGATGCGCAGCTCGACGGTCCCATGCGGCGGGAGCGCGAGCTGGCCCACCCACAGGCCGTGCTCCCGCCGGAGTTCGCCGAGCGTGGCGTCGAAGACGGGATCGGCGCTGAAGAGTCCCATCAGGGCGCGAGGTCCACCTGGTATGTCGTGACGAACTGCAGGAATTTCTGGACCTCCAGCACGTTGCGGCCCACGTACCGGATCGCGTGTGACGTCGTGCGCTTGACGATCGGCAGGTAGGCCAGCGCCTCCACCGCGCGATAGTGCTTGAACGAGAGGTCCAGGGTGACGTCGCCGCGGAGCACGTACGGCTTTGCCGTGGCGCGCTGTTCGACGCCCGCCTTCACCCGCTGGCGGATCAGTTCCTGCGCCGCCTTGGGGGTCATGGTGGCCGCGCTGTGGAAGGAGATCGCGCGCTTGACCACGGCGGCCTGGATCGGCCCGGTGAAGCGCCGGACTTCCTCGACCGCCGCGTCATCGCCGGACATGGCCACCACCGGCACGCCGTAGTAGCCGGCAATCGCGGCGTTGATGCCCCCCTCGGGCAACTCGACGCCGTTGAACTGCATCCCCGTGAATGACGCGCTCGACTCCGTGTGCGCGCGCACCCCCGCGAGGTTGGCCGTCGAGGCGTGATAGCCGATGAAGACGACGGCGGCGAAGGTGGAGTCGATCCCCTGCATCATGCCGAGGGGGCGCGGCCAGGAGCGGATGATCGTGACGTCGTCGGGAAAGTCGTCGATGAGCAGGTTCTGCCCGTTGCCGTGCGAGTCGCTCACGACGATCTCGGTGGCGCCGGCCTCGCGCGCTCCGCGGATGGCGGCGAGCGTCTCGTTGGTCATGAAGTGGCGCGCGCGCTCGTACTCGAAGCCCGCGGGCCCGAGTTGCTCGTTGCTCACGACGCCGGCGATCCCCTCCATGTCCACGGAGATGTAGACCTTGACCGGCCGCTGGGCGACGAGCGGCGCGGCGATCGAAACGACGCCGGCGACGGCGAGGGCGAGGCGTTGGAGTGAGCGCATGGAGGGGCCGATGAGGGACGGAGAGTGACGGAGAGCGACGGGCGCTACTTCTTGCTCGACGGCGGCACCTTCCCCTGCATCCGCATGTACGTGACGATGTTGCCGTAGTGCTCGCCATCGTGCACGGCGTTGAGCGCGAGCGCGCCGATCTTCGTGCTCTTGTCGCCGAACAGGTCCACCTTCGCGCTCATGGCGGCCGCATCGATGGCGTAGGCCTTGGCGCAGTAGGCGTTCGATGCCTTCATCGCCGCCACCAGCGCCGCCTTGGTCTTCGCCGTCTTCTCGATGGCGTCCTCGGCCGGCTGCTTGTCGCCCAGCACGGCGGCACAGATCATGTTCTGCGTGCCGGCCACGTGGCCCACGAGCTCGCCGAAGGAGCGCACCCCCTTCACGGGGCGATACGCGTACTCGGCCTCGGTGAGTTCCTCGGCGGCGGCGAGCACGTTGGCGCTGGCGCCCTTCCATTGGTCACGCACGGCCGAGAGGGCATCGCTGGCGGCCGATTGCGCGCGCACGGGCGCGGGGGCGACGACAAGCGCGACAGCGAAGGCAGCGAGACCGGCAACGGAGATGCGCGTCATGGCGAGACCTCGTGAGGGGAGAACAGTGGCGAGCCCAAGTCAAATCTGCATCCAGCGGCCCGGTTGACCAGAGCCGACGTCATCATCGTCCTCGTCGCGCTCCGACGCGGGGTGCAGCGTCGTGCCGCAGTGCGGGCAGTGCCCGATCCAGACGCCTCCGCCCCCCGCCGATTCGGCAATGGCGATCACCCAGAATCGCTGGGTGGGCCACCACTCGTAGCGGACGTCGTACTCGCAGCTGTCGAGGTGCCCGCCGAAGATCGTGCAGCACGGCGTGAAGCCATCGGGCACGTTGCGCGTGCCGGCCTTGCAGGGGGTGCCGTCGGCGTGTTCGGGCATCATCGCTTCGACATCCGAATCGTCGGGGTCAGGGTCGCGAGGAGGGCGCACGCGCGCAAGATAGGGCGCAGATGAGCGCCAGCCCATGGTTGACGCGCAATCGCGCGAGCTCACCGCTCCGGTCGCGTCCAGATGACCACGCTGCCGCATGTCCCCGTGAGCGAGCGAAACTCGAGGGGCGCACTCGTGGACGAATAGACCTCCATGGACTCGATCGCCGTGACGGCGAGGAAGTCATCCCAGTCGAACTCGATGATGTTCTGCCGGAGTGCGTCCACGAACACGGCCGGCGTGCAGCGACCGCCCGACCCCATCATGGACAGCCGCCGCCCCATGAGCGTGGAGCCGGGGCGCACCGGGTACATGATGACCGACACGCCGCCGGTGAGGCGTGCCGCGTCCATCCATCCGCGCGCGCCGACACGCTCGATCTCGGCCTTCGTGTAGAGGTGCCCGCCCATGCGCAGCCGGCGCTCGGCGGGGGTGGACACCTTGGCGTCGGGCGCGGCTTCGACGCGAACCGGCGCGATCGGCTGCGGCGCGCGCGTGCTGTCGGCGCCCGGGCGCGGGCGCGGGACGGAGTCGGTGGGCGACTGTGCGGCCGCGACCTGGGCCAGCAGGGTGCCGGCCACCGCGGCGCGGCACACGCGGCGCGCGACGGTCCCGATGTCCTTGGTTCCCATGGTCATGCGGGCAAGATGCCCCGACACGCGACCGGGGAACAGGCGGTCGTCCCCGGCCGATCCAGCCTACGCTGTGGCGGGCGGCACGGCGGCCGCCGCCGCGCGCGCCTGGTCCCCTTCCCAGGCATCCTGCGCGAGCCCCTTCGCGATCTGGCCGGCTTCCGGCGCCGTGCTCCCCGCACTCATCTGCTCGTACGCGGCCTCGGCCCGCGCATCGCGTGCGCGAGCCGGTTGGTCCACGCTGTTGTCGCCGGGCATCTCGACGCGCAGTTCCTCGAGGATCATCAGCAGTCCGGCGGCGATCGGCAGCGCCAGCAGCGCGCCCATCACCCCCATGAGCGTACCCCCGATGAGCAGCGCCAGGATGACCGCCGTGGCCGGGAGCCGCAGGACGTGGCCGTAGACCCGCGGCACCAGCACGCGGCTCTCGAACTCCATGTAGAGCAGCAGCGCGCCCAGCACCATGCTCGCCGCCGGCACCCCCACCGCGAGGGCCGAGAGCGCGGCCGGAACCACCACGAGCAATCCACCCACGAACGGGATGACGTCCACCAGGGCCGCGAAGAGGGCGAGCGACAGGGCGTTCGGAACCCGGAAGGCGAGCAGGAGCACGAGGGTGAAGACGGCGAGGGCGGCCGAGGTGATCACCTGCCCGCGCACGTAGCCGCCGACGATCGACTCGAGGCGGCGCAGGATGCGCGCCAGCCGCATGTGGTAGTCGCGCGGCACGATCGCATACACCACCCCCTGCGCGCGCGGGCCGTCCGACAGCAGGTAGAACGACAGCACCAACGTTGTCGCGCCGTACCCGATGACCTGGGCCACGTCGGAGGAATAGCCGAGCAGGTGGCTCTCGAGGCGGGCGAACGAGTCCTTGAGCCCGGCGTCCTGCACGGCGTGCGCCAGCGGTATCGTGATGCTCCGCTCATTCAGCAAGGCGATCAGCCGACGCCGGGTGTCCGGCGCATCCTTGATGATCTGCGTGAGCTGGTCCACCAGCGGCGGCACCGTGAGGAAGAGCAACAGCGCGGTCGTCACGACGAGGGCCACGAAGAGCAGCACCAGCGCGTACAGGCGCCGGATGCCGCGCGCCTCCATCCATTCGATGAGCGGATTGAAGGTGCCGGCGAGGATCAACGCGACCACGACGATCAGCACCACGTTCCACAGCCGGTACGCCACATAGACGCTGCCGACGGACGCCAGGATGAGCGCCAGGGAGCGCGGTGCGATCTCGATGCGATGCAGCGGTGACACGGGGCCCTGCGGCATCATGCGCGCGTCGGCGTGAAGGTGGACGCGACGGTGACCGGTTGCGACGGCACGCCGGCCCCGGCTTCGTGGCGATGTGGTGCTCCATTGGACGATACGGGGAGCGCGCCTCCGCGCCCATCGCCCGGAGTGGGGAGGGCGGCGTACGCCGTCGGAGGTACGTGCGCGTCGCGCCACCTCGCGCCTGGCGCATCCGCGCCGTACACTTGCCCCATGATCGCCCCCTCGCCCGTGGTGGACCTGTCCGGTCGCGTCGCGCTCGTCACCGGCGCCGCCCGCGGCCTGGGCCGCGCGGCCGCCGAGCGGCTGCACGAACTGGGGGCGTCCGTGGCCATCAACACGCGCGACGCCGAGCGCGCCGCGGCGGTGGTGGCGGCGCTGGGCGAGCGAGCCGTCGCCGTCCCCGGCGACATCGGCGAGGACGGCGCCCCCGAGGCGATCGTCGCGCGCATCCTCGACCGGTTCGGCCGCCTCGACATCGTGGTGAACAACGCCGCGCACGCGCAATCCACCCGGTTCGGCGACCTGGGCGCCGTCGAGTTCCGGGCCGCGCTCGAGATCAACGTGGTCGCGCCGTTCCTGTTCACGAAGGCGGCGCTGCCGGCCATGCAGGCGCAGCACCACGGCCGGATCATCAACATCTCGTCCACGGCCGGGCGCATGGTGTCCACCCTGGGCGGCGCGCACTACACCGCCTCCAAGGCCGGCCTCCTCGGCCTCACGCGCGCGGCGGCCAAGGAACTCGGCCGCTTCGGCATCACCGTCAACGCCATCTGCCCCGGCATGATCGACACCGAACTGACCCGCGAGCACGCCGATCCCGCGCTGCTCGAGCGACTCGCCGCCGGTTTCCCGGTGCCGCGCCTCGGCACCGCGCGCGAAGTCGCCGACCTCATCGCCTTCGTTGCGTCGGACGCGGCCGCCTACATCACGGGCGCCTCGTTCGACATCAACGGCGGCGACCTGATGATGTGAGATGAAACCCTCCACGCGCGTCCTCGTCGCCCTGGTCGGCGCCATGGCCCTGGGCTTCGCCCTCGGTGCCGTCGGCAATGCCGCCATCATCAATGCGACCGACTGGCTCGTGCCCATCGGCTCGCTCTGGGTGGGCGCCATCCGCATGACGGTGATCCCGCTGGTGGTGTCGCTCGTGATCACCGGCGTGGCCTCCGCGGCCGACGTGGGCGGCGTGGGGCGCGTGGGAGTGCGCACCATCGCGGTCTTCCTCGCCCTCCTGCTCGGCGTCGCCGCCATCGCGGTTCCCCTCGCGCCGCTCGCCTTCAGCGGGCTGGCGCCGGCCGCGAGCGGTGCGGCGCGCACCCTGCCGCCGGGTGCCGCCGAAGCGGCGCGTCAGGTGGCGGAAGGAGGCACCGTCACCTCGGCGGGCGCGTGGCTGACGTCGCTCCTCCCCACCAATCCGGTGGCGGCGGCCGCAAACGGCGCCATGCTGCCGCTCGTCATCTTCGTCATCCTGTTCGCCGTGGCGCTCTCGAAGGTGCCCGAGGCATCGCGGGTGCCGCTGGTCGGCTTCTTCCGTGGCGTGGGCGACAC
>JANLSF010000244.1:0-7664 GCA_031362285.1 Gemmatimonadota bacterium
CGCTCCGACGGTCGACGCGGCCTCGGTGTCGCACATCGGCATGGTGCGCGAGACCAACCAGGACCAGGCGCTCGCCATCCAGTTCGCCGCCGGCGGACCCGGTGGGGACCGCGAGGCGCACGCGGCGCTCATCGTCTGCGACGGCATGGGCGGGCGCGAGGGGGGCGAGGTGGCGAGCGGCATCGTGATGGGGGTCGTGCGCGACGCCCTCGGCGCGTGGCGCCCCGACTTCGACCTGCTCGGTCGCGAGTGGCAGCACCACGCCACGGAGTTCATCCACGCCGTGATCACGCACGCCAACACCGAAGTCATGCGCGTCGCCACGGAGAAGACGGAGCTCAAGGGGATGGGGTCCACGCTCGCCGTGGCCCTGATCGTGCGCGACTGGTGCGCGGTCGTGACCGTTGGCGACAGCCGGGTGTACAGGCTCCGGGCGGGGCTGCTGCAGCAGCTCAACATCGACCACTCGTGGGCCGAGGAGCAGCGGCAGTCCGGGGCGATGTCGGAGCACGACATCCGCGAATCGCCGTATGCGGCCCACCTGATGCGGGTGGTCGGGTATCGCGACGAGGTGTCGCCGGACGTCCGCTGGACGCAGTCGCTGCCCGGCGACCTGCTGCTCGTGTGCAGTGATGGACTGACGCGCCACCTCGAGCCGAACAACCTGCAGTACGTGCTCAAGCGCGAACACGACGTGAAGAAGCTGGCGGAACGGCTCGTGACCGAGGCGAATGCGCGCGGAGGCGACGACAACATCGGCCTCGTGCTCGGGCGCGTGCCGGAGTCGTTCGTGGCGCGGCTGGCCGATCCCGACATGGGGCGCACCCTGGCACCGCTCCGCAACACCCGGGTGCTGGCGCAGCAGCACCGCACGCCGATCGTGGCCGTGGGGTCGGCGCTGGCCGTGGTGGTGCTGGTGCTGGCGTGGTCGATGGGCGCCTGGCTGGAGTGGTGGTGATGCGCAAGCTGCTCATCGTCGTCGCCTCGTTCGTCTTCGCCGCGCCGCTCCTGGCACAGACGCAGGACTCGATCGCCGCCATCCGCGCGAACCCGCAGAAGTACTGGAACCTCGAGGTCACGGTGGCCGGCCTCGTGGGGCGCGCCGAGTCGTCGATGCCGGGCGGGCAGTTGGGGACGTTCCGGCTGGTGGACTACACCGACTCGACCGGCATCGCCGTCGAGAGCGAGGACCTGCCCGCGCCCGGGCGCGTGCTGCGCGTGCATGGCGTGGTGGTGCCGAGCCGCGACAACGCGACGATCCCGATCGTGCGGGAGCGCTCGCGCGAGGCGCTCGACAAGCCGACGTGGCTGCTCTGGGTGGTGGCCGGCGCCGGTCTCGTGGCGCTGGCGCTGGCGGGCGTGCTGATCTACTTCATCAAGCGCGGCAGCACGCCGTTGCCCGGCGTCGCGCTGTCGGATGCGGCGCGTCCGCCGGTGCCGATCGTGATTGGTGGCCCCGTGAAGATGGCGCCACCGCCGGTGTACATGCCGTGGGCGCAACCGGGCGCGCGCGCGAGTGGCGCGATGATGCGGCCGTCGTTCGACGAGTCGATGGCGGCGCGCAAGACGCCACCGGCGGGGGCGGGCACGCTGCCGCGCAACACGCCGGGGGGCACGCCGGTGATTCGCCCGACGGTGGAGATGCCGACCGTGCCGGGTCCCGCCCACATGCGCGATCCCTTCGCGACGCCGCCGTCGTCGCCGCGCATCCTCTCGGGGCCGGGCGGCATGCAGTTCCCGCCGAACCAGTTCGCGTTGCCGCCGCGGCCCGGGACGCGCGGGCCGGCGCCGGTCACGCAGCCGTTCAATCCGGCGCCGCCGCGCACGGAGCCGTTCGAGTACACCGGGGCGCGCCTCGAGGTGCTCGAGGGGCCGGACGCCGGGCGCAAGGTGCCGATCGGGAGCCAGGTGCTGTACATCGGGCGCGAAGGCGGGCGGCGGAATCACCTGCCGCTCAAGGACCCCACCGTGTCGCTGCAGCAGGCGAAGATCCTGCGTGACGAGACCTTCGGTTTTGTGCTGGAGAACGAGAGCAAGACCAACCGCACCTTGCTCAACGGCGAGATCGTGACGGAGCCGGTGGCGCTGGAGAATGGGTCCGAGGTGCGGATGGGCGCGACGGTGCTCCGGTTCCTGTTGGGGAACTGAGGGACGGCTGTGACGCACGAACGCGCGTGACGAAGCGGCGGCCCCCAAGTGGGGCCGCCGTTCTCACATGGGGCGCAGCAGCTCGGCGAGTGACATCGTGAACGGCGCGTGTGCGCCGGCCGGATGCCAGGTGAGCGTGACGCGCTCGACGTGCGGCAGGTGCGGTTCGGGCGTCCAGCACTCGACCGTGGCGTTGTCGGCGTTGACGATCCACAGGAGTGGCACGCCGGCCTGCTGGATGACCGGGCGCTTGACGAAGCGGTCGTTGCGGGCGGTGGAGGGGCTCAGCACCTCGACGATGAGCAACGTGTCGGCGAGCGACGCCCACGAGGTCGGCGTGACCGCGCCGGTGCGGAAGACGACGATGTCGGGCTGGAGTTCGGTGGTGGGGGAGTGGCGCGCTTCGAGGGGGGCCGAGAATGCGTGGCCCACGCGCTCGCGACGCAGATACGCGCGCAGCGACTCGTAGAGGCGACCGACGACCTCCTGATGCCACGGCCGCGGTGCCGGGCTCACGAGCAGCTCCCCGTGCACCACCTCGTACCGGTTGCCATCCTCCGGGAGGGCGCGAACCATCTCGGCGGTCCAGAGCAAGGGCGTCGCGGGCATGGCCATAGTGTCGGCTCGGCGGGTGGGTGCGCGCAAGGGGTTCGCATGACCCCAACGTGCCGAGGCGTACTCCGGGGGAGGTAACCGTTCCGTTGCGCGGGAGGACGGGAGCGCGCATGCGCGATCCCGACAACTCAGCCCGGCGCAGGGCCGTCCTTGCGGCGCCGCAGCGGCGCAAACAGCGTCGGCAGGTTGATCACGAGTGGCTCCCGCGCACCGGCCGGCGCCCAGCTCAGTACGTCCGTCACGATTGCAGAAGCCGCCGAGCCCGCTCTGACCACCTCGATGGCTGCAGCATCGGCGTCCACGATCCAGTACTCCGCCACCTGCTTCTCCTCGTAGAGTCGCCGCTTGAGCACGCGATCGGCGCGGCGCGAGCCCGGGCTCAGGACCTCGACCGCGAGGAGCACCGTCTTCATCCGTGCCCACACCCCTGTCGCGGCCTCGTCGGGGTCCACCACGGTCATGTCAGGCTGCACGAGGACATCGGGATCATCCCACGAGAGGTCAATGGGAGGTGGGTAGACCACCCCCACCTGCTCACGCCCGAGGTAGTTGCCAACCGCGAGCGTGAGTCGTAGCTGCACGCGCTGGTGCAGTTCGCGCGGCGCGGGGCTCACGAGCAGTTCGCCGAAAATGGTCTCGTAGCGCAGACCGTCGTCGGGCAAGGCGCGGACCATGTCGGCAGTCCAGTGGATTGGGGCGACCATGCGGATAGCGCTCCGTCGCCCTACAGCGGCGCGAACAGTTCGTCGAGCGTGATGACGAGCGGAGCGGTGGCGCCCGCGGGATGCCAGGTGAGCGTCCGTTCCTCGACCACCGGGAATGGCGACTCCGGCGTCCACACCTCGACCGACCCGGCATCGGGATCCACGACCCAATAGGCCGCGATCAACTGGCGCTGGTAGAGCACCCGCTTGCTGAACCGGTCGGCGCGCACCGACGAGGGGCTCATCACCTCACAGGCCAGCAGCAGGCGCTGCATGCGCGTCCAATCGAGCGTGCGGGCCTCGTCGGGATCCACCACGAACAGGTCCGGCTGCACGAGGGTGTCCTGGCTCCACGAGATATCGGCGGGCGACGCGAAGTACGCGCCCACGGGCTCGCGATCGAGATAGTTGAGCACTGCGCGCTGCAGCCGTCCGAGCACCAACTGGTGCAGCGGCCGCGGACTCGGGCTCACGAGCAACTCGCCGAACACGACCTCGTACCGCTGACCGTCGTCGGGGAGGGCGCGGACCATGTCCGCGGTCCAGTATCGCGGGGCGACCATGTGCATAACGTCGGCTCGGCGCGGGAGGGGGCGCAAGGGGTGGGCATGCGCCGCACGTTGCGTCCGAGCGTCCGCCGTCAAGTAACCCGAACAGTGCACGGCATTGCCGAATGATGCGGCCCCGACCCCCGCTACCCCGAGAACAGCGTCGCCGCCGCCCGTACCGCAGCCGCGGCCGCCTCGACATCCTGCATGGTCGAGTACACCCCGAAGCTCGCCCGCGCCGTCGCACTCACCCCGAGCCGCCGCATCAACGGCTGGCAACAGTGATGCCCCGCGCGCACGCACACCCCGTGCTCGTCCAGGATGGTCGCGATGTCGTGCGGGTGCGCCCCCTCCAGCGTGAAGCTCACCACCCCGGAGCGCTCCGCCGCCGACGGACCGTACACCGTCACCCCGGGGATATCCGAAAGCGCTTCGTCCAACGCCGCCGTGAGCGCCATCTCGTGTGCGCGCACCTTGGGTGTGCCGAGCGCGTTCAGGTAGTCGCACGCCGCCGCCAGTCCCACGGCGTCGGCGGAGTTCGGCGTGCCGGCCTCGAACTTGTACGGCAGCATGTTCCACGTCGAATGATCGTCGTGCACGAACTCGATCATGTCGCCACCCGTCTGGTACGGCGGCATGGCCTCGAGCAGCGCGCGCTTCCCGATCAGCCCGCCAGACCCCATGGGGCCGCCCATCTTGTGCCCGCTGAAGGCGTAGAAGTCCACGCCGAGCGCGTCGAAGCTCACGTGCAGGTGCGGCGCCGACTGCGCCCCATCGAGCACGATGATCGCCCGAGGCGCCCTCGCGCGCACGAGACGCACCATCTCCGCCACGGGATTGATCGTCCCCACGGCGTTCGACACATGGGTGAATGCTACCACGCGCGTCCGCTCGTTCAGCAGCCCCGCGAACTGATCGAGGTCCACGCGCACGTCCGATGTGAGCTCGGCGATGCCGAACGCGGCCCCCGCCTCGCGTGCCACCCGCTGCCAGGTGACGAACTGCGCATGGTGCTCCATGCCCGTGACCACGACCTCGTCACCGCTCGCGACGTTGGCCGCCCCCCACGTGGCGGCCACGAGGTTGATGGACTCGGTGGTGCCGCGCGTGAAGATCACCGTCGCGCTGTCGCGCACGCCGAAGAAGTGGGCGACGGTCTCGCGTGCCTGGTGAAAGCGCTCGGTGGCGCGCGCCGAGAGCGCGTACGCGCCACGGTGCGGATTGGCGTACGAGGTCTCGTAGTAGTCGCGGATGGCGTCGAGCACCACGCGCGGCTTCTGCGCGGTGGCGGCCGAGTCGAGGTAGTGCATCCCGGGGTTGCCCGCGAGCAGGGGGAAGTCGGCGCGTGACGCCAGCACCCCGGTCATGCGTTCACTCGCGCAGCGCTCATTCGTGCCCCATGGCCTTCCGCAGCGTGTGCCAGCTCATCGTCGCGCACTTCACCCGCATGGGGTACTTCGACACCCCCGCAAACGCCGCCATCGCCCCCAGCCCCTTGGCCTCACCCTCGGCCATTGGCGCGGTGCCGGTCACCAGGCCATGGAAGCGTTCATGGAGCGCGTCCACTTCCGCTTCGCTCTTGCCGGCCACGAGCTGGGTCATCACGCTCGCCGACGCCTGCGAAATGGAGCATCCCTGGCCCGTGAACTTCACCTCGGCCACCCGGTCGCCATCCATGCGCACGGCCACGTTGACCTCGTCGCCACAGAGCGGGTTCCGCCCCTTGGCGTCGGCCGTCGCCCCCGGGAGCTCCCCCTTGTTGCGGGGCTTCCGGTAGTGGTCGAGGAGGATCTCCTGGTAGAGCGCGTCGAGGTTGGGCATTGGAGCAAGTCGAGAGAAAAGCAGACTGCGATTGCCACAGCAAACTGCGATTACCACAGAGGCACAGAGGCACGGAGGACGGCGAGGACTACAATGGCAACATCCTCTGGGAACGATTCAGCAGCACCGCGTCGTGGCAGGCGAGCAATCCGGCCTGTCCTTCTCGCACTCCTCCGTGCCTCCGTGCCTCTGTGGTGAGGTCGTTGCGGCTGCCGCCGGCTTCTACCTCCTACGCCTCCCCCACCCCGAACCGCTGCAGCACCAGCGCCTCCAACCCGTGCCGCACGGGCTCGCACTCGATCGTCTCCAGCACGTCCGCGGCAAAGGCGTACACCAGCAGCTTCCGTGCCTCCGCCGCGCCGATACCGCGCGACTTCATGTAGAACTCGGCGTTCACGTCGAGCCGCCCGATGGTGGCCCCGTGCGTGCACCGCACGTCGTCGGCGAAGATCTCGAGCTGCGGCTTGGTGTCGATCTGGGCCCGCTCGCTCAGGAGCAGGGTGTGGTTTTCCTGCTTGCCGTCGGTCTTCTGCGCCTCGGGATGCACGTACACCTTGCCGTTGAACACGCCGTGCCCCTCGCCATCGAGCACCCCCTTGTACAGCTCGCGGGAATAGCAGTTCGGGGCGATGTGCTCGATGCGCGTCTGCACGTCGATGTGCTGCGTGCCGTTGGCCAGCATCAGCCCGTTCAGCGTGGAGCCGCACCCCGGTCCGTTCAGGTGCGTGTACACGTTGGTCCGCGAGAGCCTCGCCCCACTCGCGTACACGAACGACACGAAATGGGAGTCCTTGGCCTGGTTGACCTGCGCCGTGGCGACATGGAAGGCCTCGGCGCTCTCGCGCTGCACCTTGAGGTGCGTCAGCGTCGCGCCCTCGGCCACGGAGATCTCGACCACGCTGTTGGTTGCGTAGCGCGGCGTGCCCAGCGCGCCCCAGCTCTCGATCACCGTGGCCTTGGAATGCCGCTCGGCGTTGATGATGACGCGCGGGTGCACGATGGTCCCATCCGCGCCCCCCTCCGAGAGGAAGAGCAGGTGGATCGGGACCGCGGCCTCGACGTCGCGCGCCACGTGGATCACGGCCCCGTCGCGCAGGAATGCGGTGTTGAGCGCCGTGAACGCGTGCTCGTCGAACGACGCCACCGCGCCCAGCCGCCGCTCGAGCGAACCGTCGCCGTCGGCCACGGCCTGCGCGAGCGCCACCACGCGCACGCCGGCGGGCATGGCGTCCAGCCGCGACAGGGCGAGATCGATGTGCCCGTTCACGAACACCAGCAGCGGCCACGCCGCTCCCATCGTGAACGGATCGACGTCGGTGGCCGTCACCCCGTGTGCGCTTTCGGAGCCCAGCACGAACCCGCCCTCGGCAATAGCCGACGGGTTGGTGTAGTGCCAGTCCTCGTTCAGAGTGGTCGGGAAACCGACCTTCCGGAACTCGGCCATCGCGCCCTCGCGCAGCATCCGCAACCAGGCGGGGCTGCCACGAGTGGCCTCGTTGAACTGCGACGTGAAGTCGGGAGCGAGCGTCGTGCTCACGCGTGCGCTCCCACCGCCAGCCCCGCTTCCTCGAGCAGCCAGTCGTAGCCCTTGGCCTCAAGCTCGACCGCGAGTTCCTTGCCCCCACTCTTGATGATCCGGCCGGCCGCGAGCACGTGCACGAAGTCGGGGATGATGTGGTTCAGGAGGCGCTGGTAGTGCGTGACTACGATCGTGGCGTTGGTCGGCTTCTTGAGCACCGTCACGCCGTGGGCCACGATGCGGAGCGCGTCGATGTCGAGGCCGGAGTCGGTCTCGTCGAGGATCGCGAGTTTGGGATCGAGCACCGCC
>JANLSF010000246.1:0-3346 GCA_031362285.1 Gemmatimonadota bacterium
GGCTCCGACGCGAGCGCCCCGCGCACCTCGCCCTCCGACGGCTCCACGGCGCCCGCGATCACGATGCGGTGCACCTCGGGGGCCCCACGATCGCAGGCAAGGTCTTCCTGCGCCGAGGCCGTCCGCGGATACGCCAGCGCGCCCGCGCCCAATGCGAGGGCGACGAGGCGGTGGAGGTGGCGCACGATCCGGCGGGACGCGCTCAGCAGCGACGGGCTCCGGTGACAGGCCGCGAGGAACAGGAAAAGTTAGCGGGGGGTACCGTGGGTTCGCGCCGGCCGCACGGGCCGCGCGCGGCCGATGCCCCCTCGGGCCACCACGGCCCGCCCCCCTGACGGAGTCTGTCCCATGCGTCACTCGCTCGTTCGCCTGGCTCTCGCCCTGCCCCTCCTCGCCGCTCCGGCCACGGCCCGCGCCCAGGCGCCCACCGCCGCAGCGGCCTTCCGCACCGAGTACCTGAAGCAGCTCGACGACACCGAGAAGAAGCTCGTCTCGCTCGCCGAGGCGATTCCGCAGGACAAGTACGGCTGGCGTCCGATGGCCGGCGTCCGCTCGATCAGCGAGGTGTACATGCACATCGCCGGCGCGGACATGATGATTCCGAACGCGCTCGGACTCAAGCCGCCCGCCGGGCTCGCGCGAGACGCCGAGACCAAGGTCACCGACAAGGCGCAGGTCGTCGACGCGCTCCGTGCGTCGTTCGCGCACGCGCGCGCCGCGGCCGCCGCGGTCGCCGACGAGGACATGGGCGCGCCGGTCAAGCTGTTCGGGCAGCCCAACACCAAGCTCGGCGTCCTCTTCCTCATGGCCTACCACCTGCACGAGCACCTCGGGCAGTCCATCGCCTACGCGCGCTCGGTCGGCGTCACCCCCCCATGGAGCGTGAAGACCGGCGGCAACTAGCCGCGAATCCGGCGGTCGCGCCGCACCGCGCGACCACCACCGCTCAAGTCCGCCGCTTGGCCCTCGTGGTCGGCTCCGCGTGCAGCGGATCGTCCGGCCACGGGTGGCGCGGGTAGCGGCCCCGCAGGTCCTTCCGCACCTCGGCGTAGCTCGTCCGCCAGAAAGCGCCGAGGTCGCGGGTGACCTGCACCGGGCGGTGGGCAGGCGACAACAGCGTGATCACGACGCGCACGCGGCCATCGCCGACCGTGGGGGTTTCAGCGAGTCCGAACAGTTCCTGCACCCGGACCGAGAGGCCGGGATTGGCCGGATCGGCGTAGTCGACGCGCGCGCGCGAGCCCGTGGGCACCGTGAGGTGCGTGGGCGCGAGCCGCTCCACGGCCGCGCGCCCCTGCCAGCCCAGTTGATGCACGATCGCGCCCGCCAGGTCGAAGGTGGCCAGCGCGTTGGCGCGCGCCTTCTCGCCCAGCGCGGGCAGCAGCCACTCCTCCACGTTTGCGAGCAGCGCCGCGTCGCTCACGTCCGGAATGCTCGCGTCGAGCGTGCGCGCGAACGCCGCGCGCTGCTGCCACTCCCGCGCCACCTCGCTCCACGGCAGCGCGTCGAGTCCATGCTCGGCCACGTGCGCCGTCAGTGCGCGTGCGACCAGCGCCGGATCATTCGTGGTGAGCGGCGTGGAGCCGAGCACGATGGCCCCCAGTCGCTCGGTGCGGCGCGCCCGCACGCGGCCGGCGGCGGCGTCCCAGCGCACGTCGTCGTCGGTGGTGATCGCGGCACCGGCGATCTCGCGCGCCTCCGCGTCGGAGAGCGGCGCGGCCAGGAAGATGCGCGCTTCGTTCGCCGTGCCGTCGACCTGCGCGATCGCGAGCCATTGCGACATCGCGAGGCTCTGCGCCCCGGCGAGCACGGCCCCCATCCCGCCGCGCATCACGAACCGCGGCGCCTCGCCGTCGCGGCGGCGGGCCATCCGCTCCGGATACGCCAGCGCCACCAGGGCACCGGCATCGTGCGAGTCATGGATGGCGCGTCCGACCCGCAGCGTCTTGCGCAGGGCGTCCGCCTCGTCGCGCACTCGGCGCAACGCCCCGTGGTCCACCTCGAGTCCGTGCGATGCGAGGCCGGCCGCGCCCGGCCCCGTGCTCAACACCTCGAGCCGTAGCCGAAGGTCGGCCTCGGCCGGGCCCTTCAGGGGGGACACGGCGCGCACGATGTCGCGTTCGGCCAACAGCGCCGCCACGTCGCAGGCGAGCGAGCCCAGCTTCCCGTCGCGCGCCACGAGCAGCAGGTGCGCGAGCCGGGGATGCACCGGCAGCGCCGACATCGCGCGGCCGTGCGGAGTGAGCCGGCCATCGTCGCCCAGGGCCCCCAGTGCCGTGAGCAACTCCACCGCCTGGGCAAAGCGCACGGGACTCGGCGCATCGAGCCAGCGGAGCGTGGCCGGATCGCGGACGCCGGCGGCCGCGAGGTCGAGCGCGAAGGGAGCCAGGTCGGCGTCGTTGATCTCGGGCGGCAACCGCTCGAGCAGGGCGCCGTGCTCGTGCTCGGCCCACAGCCGCCAGCACTGCCCGGGGGCGACGCGGCCGGCGCGCCCTCGGCGCTGTTCGGCACTCGCCTTCGACACCTTGATCGTCTCGAGACGCGTCATCCCCGAGTGGGGCGAGAAGCGCGGCACGCGCACGAGCCCGGCGTCGATCACCACGCGCACGCCCTCGATGGTGAGCGAGGTCTCGGCGATCGTGGTGGCGAGCACCACCTTGCGCGAGCCCGCGGGCGACGGCGCGATGGCCACGTCCTGCTCCCCCGAGGCCATCGAGCCGTGCAGGGGATGGACGCGCACGTCGCTCGGCAGCAGGCTGCCCACGAGGTTCTCCTCCACGCGACGGATCTCCCCGGCCCCAGGCAGGAACACGAGCACGTCGCCGTCGGTCTCGGCCAGCGCGGCGCGCACGGCGCGGCTCGCGCGCGCCTCCACGCGTTCGTTCTCGCGCCGGTCGATCCAGCGCACCGACACGGGGAACATCCGCCCCTTCGACTCGATGACCGGGGCCTTCCCGAGCAACGTCGCCACCGCCGCGCCGTCGAGGGTCGCCGACATGACGAGCAGCCGCAACTCCGGGCGCACGTTGGCCTGACTCTCGAGCGCCAGCGCCAACCCCGTGTCGGCCACGAGGGACCGCTCGTGATACTCGTCGAACAGCACCGCCCCGATCCCCTCGAGCGTGGGGTCGTCGAGCAGCATCCGCGTGAGGATCCCCTCGGTCACCACCTCGATCCGCGTGGCCGCGCTGATCTTGCTCTCGCCCCGCACGCGGAACCCGACCGTCTGCCCCACGCGCTCGCCCAGCGTGTGCGCCATCCGCGCCGCCGCCGCGCGGGCCGCCAGCCGGCGCGGCTCGAGCATCACGATCGCCTGCTTCCCGAGCCAGGGCGCCTCGAGCAGCGC
>JANLSF010000269.1:0-2929 GCA_031362285.1 Gemmatimonadota bacterium
GGCGATCACGATCGCCGCCCGGAGCGCCGCCATCCCGAGCGCGATGCCGTCGGCATCGCGCGCGAACACGGTGGCCAGCGGCTCGGCGTCCTTCACCCAATCGCCGGGCCGGGCCGAGATCACGAATCCCACCGTCGGGTCGACCACGTCCTCCATGGTCCGTCGACCACCGCCGAGGGCGACGATCGCATGTCCGATCACCCGCGGGTCCACGCGCGCGACGGCCCCGCCCCGCGGCGCCGTGAAGATCTCGCAGTCCCGCGCCTGCGGCAGCGCCGCCGGATCCTCGACCACGCCGGGATTGCCCCCCTGCGCCTCGATGATCTGCTCGAACTTCCGTGCGGCCGCCCCGGAGCGGATGGCCTGCTCCATGGCGATGCGCGCCCCCTCGTGCGTGCGCGCGACCCCCGCGAGCAGCAGCATCTCGGCGCCGAGCGCGAAGGTCACCTCGAGCAGGTCGCTTGGCCCCTCCCCCTTCAGGGTGTGGATCGCCTCTTCCACTTCGAGGGCATTGCCGCAAGCGCGTCCGAGCGGCCGATCCATGGCCGTCACGAGTGCCGTCACGGGCACGCCATGCTCCGCGCCCAACCCGATCATCACGCGGGCGAGGTCGAGGTCACGCTCGAGGTCCGGGAGGAAGGCCCCGCTGCCCCGCTTGATGTCGAGCACGAGGCCGGTGAGTCCCTCCGCGAGCTTCTTGCTCATGATGCTGGCGGCGATCAACGGAATGGCCTCGACCGTGGCCGTGGCATCCCGCAGCGCGTAGAGCTTGCGGTCGGCCGGCGCGATCTCGCTGCTCTGCCCGATGAGGGCACACCCGATGCGCTCGAGTTGCGCCCTGGCGCGGGCGAGCGGGAGCCGCGTCTCGAAGCCGGGGATGGACTCGAGCTTGTCGAGGGTGCCGCCGGTGTGGCCGAGGCCGCGCCCGGACATCATCGGCACGACGACGCCGAGCGACGCGATCAACGGGGCGAGCACGAGCGACACCTTGTCCCCGACCCCCCCGGTGGAGTGCTTGTCGATGCGCGGCCGGGCGAGGTGCGCCAGGTCGAGCACCGTGCCGGTGCGCAGCATGCCCTCCATCAGCGCGCTCGTCTCGGTCGCGTCGAGGCCGCGGAGCCACGAGGCCATGAGCAGCGCCGCCGACTGGTAGTCGGGCACGGTGCCGGCCGCCACGCCCTTCGCGAAGGCGTGCCATTCGGCGGCGCCAAGCGCATGGCCATCGCGCTTGCGCTCGATGAGCGCGCGGACGTCGAGCAGGCGGGCTGACGGCACCGGGGGGGGACTGGAGGCGATCGTGACATGCGTCACGCGGGCGGGAAGCACCAACGGCGTAGATGTACCGCGCCCCGCGTCCGTGCGCAAACGGCGAGGCGGCCGCTGCGGCGCACGCCTCCGGGCGGTAGCTTTCGTCGGTTCATCACCCCGCCCATGACCCACTCCAGCGCCGACCTCCCCGCCCTCGACGTGAACGCCGACATCACGGCCCTGCGCGCCCGCGTGGCCGAACTGACGCGCGAGCGCGAGAACCTCGTGGCCATGGTGGACATCCTGCAGGGCATCTCGGGCGCCACGCAGTACCCCGAGATCCTCCAGGTGGTGGCCGCGCGCCTCGGGGAGTCGTTCGACCTCGACCGGTGCTCGGTGTTCCTCTTCGGCGAACAGCCGGGCGCGCGCCTCGTGGCGAGCTACGAGGATCCGACGATCCAGAACCTCGAGGTGGACCTCACCCGGTATCCCGAGTTGCAGCGCGCCCTAGAGAGCGGCGAAACCGTGCTCATCGGCGACGTGGCGCAGGAGCCGTCGCTCCGGCTCGCCTGGCCCATGCTCACGCTGCGGCAGGTCCGCTCCGTGATCGTGGCGCCCATCAAGTGGCGCGCCAAGGTGATCGGGGCGCTCTTCCTGCGCACGCGACGCTCGCTCCCACCGATGACGGACGAGGACGTGCGCTTCGTGCAGGTGGTGGCGGTCACGGCGGCGCGGGCACTCCGGCAGGCGCATCGGTTCGAGAACCTGCTCCGCGACGGCAGCACCTCCGAAGAGGAGCGCGTGGCCGAGGCCCGCCGCATCGCGCTGCTCACCTTCCTGCGCCGCCTGCTCGAGAAGGTGGACGACGCCCAGCCGGAAGTGGCCAGCGAGGCAGCGCTGGGTCCCGAGTCGCGCGGCGAGATCGAGCGGCTCGTGAACGTGGCCCTGACGGTCTTCGAAGAACAAGCCGGGCGCTGAGCCGCCTCCCTTCCCACACGACCACCGAGACGCCGATGCTGATCAGCAAGACAATGACCGCCCTCCTCAACGAGCAGGTCGGGAACGAGTTGTACGCCAGCAACCAGTACCTCGCCGTGTCCGCGTACTTCGACGGTGAGGGGCTGCCGGCGCTCGCCAAGCACTTCCTCAAGCAGTCGAACGAGGAGCGCGCGCACGCGCTGCGCTTCGTGCGCTACATCCTCGACGCCGGCGGTGCGCTGGCCATCCCGGCCATTCCAGCGGCCGCGCGCACCTTCAAGGACACGGCCACCGCCGTGAAGACGGGCCTCGACTCCGAGCTCAAGGTCACGAAGCAGATCAACCACATCGTGGACGTGGCCATCAAGGAGCGCGACCACCTCACGAAGAACGCGATGGAGTGGTTCGTGAACGAGCAGCGCGAGGAAGTTGCCAGCATGGACACGCTGCTCCGCATGGTGAAGCGTGCCGGCGAGCCGGGGATGTTCTTCGTCGAGAACTTCCTGCTGCAGGGCGGGCTGGCCGCCAACGCCGCCGCGGCGGGCGCCGAGGAAGCGGACGCCTAGGCCGGACGCCGAGCCCAGGCCGATGACCGCCCGCGATGCGTCGCGCGCCGCCGAGTTGCGTGCGACGCTGACCGAGGCGTCGCACGCGTACTACGTGCGGGATCGTCCCGCCCTGAAGGACGCCGAGTACGACCGGC
>JANLSF010000277.1:0-1611 GCA_031362285.1 Gemmatimonadota bacterium
GTCGCGTCTAGCGCGAGGGGCCCACGCGGCGAAAGAGCTCTGCCTCGCGCGTGAGGCCTGGCCCTCGCGGCACCCAGCCACGCGGTTCGCGGGTAACGCGCAGCGTCCCGTCCGGCTGGAGTTCGCCGCGCAGCACGAGCAGTGCGGGAATGCCACGGAACCACGCGAGTCCCCACTCGAGGTGGCCGTCGTCCGTCACCTGAATCACCAGACGATCGACATCGTCGAAGTCCGCACCACCCAGCCGCATGCGGCTGTGCACCGCAATGGTATCGCCGGCCGTCCGCACGTTGATGGTGTGCGCGGTGGAGTCGTCGATGCGCACCCACTGACCCAGAAACCGGGCCGCCGTGGTCGGCGTTGGGCGTCGGGCGGGAATCACCAGCGGAATCAGGTTGGCCGGGGCCGGTGTCTGGCGCTCCTCGACCAGGAGGTCGCGCAGGTCGCGACTTTCGGCGGAGGCGCCGTAGCGGGCCTCCATGCGTCCGATCGAGCGCTCGGCGTCGTCGAAGTCGCGAGCGTGGATGGACATGCGCGCGGACTGCGCGAAGGCAAACTCCGGTATGGGCACGGCGTACCCCACGCGTGCCGCCAGCGAGTCGTAGTGCTCGAGCATGGCCACCGGGCGCGTGCCCGGCTTCCACTCGGTCGGTCGGAAGTCGGCAAACATGGTGCGCAGCGCGAGCAGCACTCCGGCGGCCGGCATGCTCGTGTGGGTCTCTCCCTGCGTGTCGCGATAGCGCACCATGGGTGCGCCGCCACCCCACTGCGTCGTGTCGAGTTGGTCGCGCGGCACGTTGACCAGCAGGAGGCGCACGCGCCGCGCGGCGACTTGACGCAACGTCTCGCGGGCCGCGCGATACTCCCGGCCACCGTTCCACCACGTCGCCGGCTCCATCACGATGAATCCGGTGAAGGCGTCGGGGCGGCGGGCCAGCGCGTGGAGCGCGAACAATCCGCCCAGCGAGTGGCCGACCAGCAGGCGCATGGGCACCGTGCGGTAGCGTCGGTCGATGAGCGGCAGCAACTCGTCGGCGAGAAACCTCAGGAACTGGTCCGCGCCGCCGAACGAGCCGCCCAACTCCGAGGGCGGCGTGAAGCCGGCCGACGGGGCGGGCGTCAGGTCGCGATTGCGATGCGTGTTCCGGACGCTCACCACGATGGTCGGTGGCACGACGGCGGCCGCGGCATAGAACCGCGTGAGCGCCGTGGCGCTCTCGTGCAACGACTCTCCGTCGAGCACGACGACCACCGGATACCGCTCGCGCGACGCGGCGTAGTTACGGGGGAGCGACACGTCCACCGTGCGCGATTCCCGGAGCGCCGCCGACGCAACCTGGAACGACCGTCCGGTCTCGATGGCGGTGCCGGTGGTGTCCTGCGCGAATGCGGTGGCAGCAAGCAGGGTGAGCGCGAGGCCGCATCCTGCGGCGTCGAGCGGCCCGCGGTGTGGTCTCCGGTCGTTTGCCGCGCTGCGCGGGCTGGTGGTGTTTGTCATCTCGGTGCGCTTCACGGTGGGTGAGGTGATTCGACACCAACGGGCGGCCGATGGTTTCTCGCCTGCTCCAGTCGCGCGCGCCCCCGGCCGTGGGGGGCGCGCCCCAACCCCCC
>JANLSF010000289.1:0-1561 GCA_031362285.1 Gemmatimonadota bacterium
ACCGTCGCCCCCGCGCCCTTGACAGAGGCCCAGTCATATCAACGTCAGGTTGTGCCGTGGCCGATTCAATAGTTGCGGGTTGGCGGCCACGGCCGACCCTGAAGTACGACGAGGCCGGGACCGCCAACCCGATACCTTAGCCGGCCATCTGCACCAACTGCCGTTATGCGGCCGCCCAGTGCGGTCTCACGGTGCGAGCGCGTCACGCGATCACGCCGGCGCTGCGGACGGGCCGACGCACATGGGGCACCACACGCCTCCGACCGGTCGCCCCCCGGGGCGACGACACACGGGTGATGATGACCGCGACCGCTGCGTTTCGCGCTGTCGTCAATCGGCAGTTGCTGTTCCCCCAAAGCGTTCGCGATCTCGTCTGAAGTCGCTCACGGCGTGTTGCCCATTGATCTCATGCGTCAACGTGGCCTTAGGTGCGTTCATCGCTGGTTAACGCGGTTTGGTTGCGAGGTCCACTTCCTCCGTTGCGGCGACCAACCGGTCAACCTGATCGAGGACCGACTGGGCGGCGGCCATATCTGTCGTAATACTCTCGGGCGTTCCAGCGCCGAGCTGTAGCCGCAGCAAGTCGAGCCGGATTGTGTCGAGCGCGGTGACCACCTGCGCTAACCGCGACTCCGCCCGCTGGCGCGCGGCGTCCACGTCCACTGCGAGCGCCTGGGCTTGGGCCTGCGCGAGCGATCGCTTTGATTGCAGCTCCGCCTGTGGAGCGGTTGCATCAAGCACGGCGATGCGCGCCCTTGCTTCTTTGGCGCGCGCTTGAAGCTGCTGCGCGATCGCGGGAACATCGCCGAGGTGCTCGCGAACCGCTTTCGGGAGCGCGCCGAAGAGCGAATCGACCGACATCGCGATGCCGACTTCGGTCGGCCGCTCGGGCGGAATGCGTCGGCGGAGGAGCTTCCACGACGCGATCCTCATGATGCCGTGCCCGATCGGGCCGTCCCAGAATGTCGCGGACCGCGGCTCGACGCCCTGGCGCAGGCGGTGCGTGCGAGCACTGACCACGGCGGGGATGACTGAAAGGACGCCGAGCGCGGTCAGCGGGGCGATCACGATCAACAGCGGATTGATGATCGCATACAGCAGGCGATTGGTCTCGATCGACATCGGAAGATCCCGCGACGACAGAATCGCGATCGAAATGAGGCCCGCAATAGAGAGCCACTTCGTCACCTTGCGAATAACGCCGTCACTCCTGCCCTCCGTGTGCCCACGCTCGAACACCAGTTCTTCGCGACGGCGTTCGAACCTCTGCCGAATCGCCGCCGCGATGTCGGGGGTCCCATAGCCTTCTCGCGCCAGCCGCCGCAGGCGAGCGAGGAACATTGCGATGGGAGTGACGACGCCGAGCGTGACGGGGAGGTCGCGCAGGATGAACACCGAATCCGCCGCGGCCATGGGCATCGCCAACGCGATCGGAATGCACACGAGCGGGGCAAGAATGAGCGCGTTGCCGCGAGGATCGAGGAATGCCCTGAGCGCCGGCGGAATGTCCGCGCGCGGCTCGGCCGTCTTGGACAGCGCATCGACGAACGCTTCACCCGAG
>JANLSF010000309.1:0-3255 GCA_031362285.1 Gemmatimonadota bacterium
ATCGGCGACCAAGGGGGTCACCCCATGCGCCCCCCTGCGGACCGGCCCCCCGCGCGCTATCGTACCCGCCAGACATCCACCCCAGATGACTTTTCGCTACTTCCGACCTGCCGACGCCGGCGACGCCGCCCGCGCCTTGACCGATGCCGCAGCCCTACCACTGGGCGGCGGCACCGACCTCCTCGTCACCATCCGCGAAGGGCTCAGTACTCCCGCCACGCTGGTCGACCTGCGGCGGGTGCCCCACTCCGACGTGATCGCCGTGCGCCCGGACGGCAGCGTGTCCATCGGCGCCTCCGCACGGCTGGCCGACATCGCGGCGCACGCGCACCTGCGCGAGCAGTTTGCCGTCCTCACCGACGCGTGCAGCAGCGTGGGCACCACGCAACTCCGCGAGATGGGCACCCTGGGCGGCAACCTCTGCCAGCGCCCGCGCTGCTGGTACTTCCGGCGCGGCGTCTCGTGCGCCAAGTCGGGCGGCGCGGGCTGCCCCGCCGAACACGGGGAGAACCAGTACCTGGGGATCCTCGGCGCCGGTCCCTGCCACGCGCCACATCCGAGCGATCCGGCAGTCGCGCTCACCGCGCTCGATGCCACCGTGGTGGTGCGCGGAACCAGCGACGAACGCCGCGTGCCCATGGGCGCTTTCTATGACGCGACGAACATCACGCGCGAGACGGTGCTCGCGCCGGGCGAGTACGTGCGCGCCGTCGAACTCCCCGCCGAGAGCGCGCTCGGCGTGCAACGATACGACAAGCTGATGCAGCGCGGCGCCTGGGACTTCGCCCTCGTCTCGCTCGCGGCCGTGCGCCGCGCCGACGGCGACGTGCGGCTCGTGCTCGGCGGCGTGGCACCCAAGCCGTGGCGGGTGACCTCGAGCATCGAGGAAGACGTGGCGAGCGGCGGCCTCGACGACGACACGATCGCCACCCTCGTCGAACGCGCGCTCTACGATGCCACCCCGCTCTCGAAGAACGGCTACAAGGTGAGCCAAGCCCAGGCGCTGCTCCGCCGCGGCATCCGGGCGATCGCCACGTGAGCTCGGCGGCGAAGCTCCATCCCTTCGGGTGCGTGATCCTCGGGGCCGGGGCCGGCACGCGCTTCGGCGAACCGAAGGCCACGGCCGAGTGGCGGCCGGGGGTGCGCTTCCTCGACGCGGTGGTGGAGACGGCTCGGTGGGCAGGCGCCGATCCGATCGTGGCCGCCGTGGGCCCGGGGGTGCGGGTGCCGGACGGCGCGCGCGCCGTGGTCAACGCCGACGCGAAGGGGGAGCAGCTGGTGTCGCTCCGGCTCGCCCTCGCCCAACTGACCAATGCGGTGGTGGAGGGCGCCCTTGTCTGGCCCGTGGATCATCCGGCGGTGCGCGTGGAGAGCGTGTTCGCGGTGCTCGACGCGGCGCGGCGCACCGGCGCCCTGATCGTGCTACCGACCTTCGAGGGAAAGCGCGGCCATCCGGCCTGGTTCCACCGCGACGTGTGGCGCGAACTGGTGACCGTGAAGGACGGCGGTGCACGCGCCGTGGTGCACGCCAACCCGGGACGCGTGCTCGAGGTGCCGGTGCACGATGCGGGGGTGCTGCGCGACATCGACACGCGAGACGACCTCGCGGCGGCGCGCGGCGTGGCCGGAGCGGCGCATGGGTGATCCCGTCGCGCGCGTGCAGGTGGCACACCTCATCGAGGGCGGAACGCGATTGGCGCATCCACTCGTGACCTCCGTGGTGCGCATCGGGCGCGACCCCGCGAGCGACATCCTCGTGCGCGACGCCACCGTGTCGCGCCTGCACGCGGAGGTGCGCCTGGCTCATGGCGCGCGCACGCTGAGCGTTCCCGGCTCCACGGGCGGACGGGTCAACGAGGCGCGGGTCGAGGCGCCGATCACGCTGCGCCACGGCGACGTGGTGGAGATCGGGATCCGCCAGTTCACGTACCACGAAGGTGAGCTTCCGGCGGGGATCATGTCGTACGTCGGGCACGGGCAGGAGGCGCAGGGCGACGACCTGCTCTCGCGCACGACCCAGTCGAACCCCGTGGTCCTCCCGCACGACCTGTCGCGCACGTCGGGTGGACGGTCGGGCGCAACCTGGTCGAACGTCGCAATCGTCGCGGCGGCGTTTCTCTTCGGCTGCTGCCTCTACCTGGCCGGCACGGCACGCTGACGGTGGCGGCGCTCTTGCCGCGTGCGCGCGTGGTGGTGGTGACCGGCGCCGAATCCACGGGAAAGAGCACGCTCGCTGCGGCGCTGGCCGGGGAACTGCGTGCGCCGCTCAGTCTCGAGTACGCGCGCGGGTACGCCGTGTCGCTGGGCCGAGCGCTCGTGGTGAGTGACGTGGAGCCGATCGCGCGCGGGCAGCGGCGGAGCGAGGACGAGGCCATGGGTCGGGCCGCCGGTGGACTCACGATCCTCGATACGGACCTGCGGTCCACGTTGGTGTACGCGCGCTTCTACTACGAGTGGGCGCCCTCGTGGGTCGAGTCCGAGGTGGCCTCACGCGTGCCGGCGCTCTACCTGCTGTGCGGCACCGACGTGGCGTGGGTGAGCGACCCGGTGCGCGACCGGCGGGAGGTGCGCGAGGAGGTTCAGCGTGCGATCAGGACGAGCGTTCGCGCGAGCGGCGCGCTGGTGGTGGACGTGCATGGAAGCGCCGCGCAGCGACTTGAAGCGGCGACGATGGCGATCCGGGCCCTGCGCTAGTCGAGCGCTGCAGCTAAGTAATTGCAGCAAATAGCGTTGCATGTCAGGGTAATTCGTACACGGTTTCGTTGACGAATAGGCTGAATCGGGCTAGGTTTGGAGTTCGATGACGACCCCATCCACCCTCTCCGGCTACCGCGGAATCCGCGGCGACATCCTGATCGCCTTGAAGAAGTCGCAGCCGATGACGGCGCGCGAACTCGGCGACCGATTCGAGCTGACGCCGAACGCGCTGCGTCGCCACCTGGAGCAGTTGGAAGCGGACGGCGTGGTGCGGCACGCGTCGGAGAGCCGAGGGGTGGGTGCGCCGGTGTTTGCGTACGCGCTGACGGCGGAGGGCGAGGGGCTGTTCCCGTCGGCGTACGTGGCGGCGCTGGTGGAGGCGCTGGAGACGGTGCGGCAACATGCGGGCACCGCCGGCGTGGTCGAGATGTTCAGGCGTCGGTGGGAGTCACTGGCATCGGAAGCGCGGGGCGAATTGGCGTCGCTGCCGCTGCCCGAGCGGACGAAGCTGCTGGCGTCGCTGCTTTCGGAGCAGGGCTACATGGCCGAGTCGTCGTC
>JANLSF010000374.1:0-5545 GCA_031362285.1 Gemmatimonadota bacterium
CTCGCTGAACACCGGACGCCGCGCGCGCCACTTCTCGATGACCACCCGATTGGTGTCGATCAGCGTGTCCAGCTTGCCGGCGTCGTACCAGCCCGCGACGTCCACCACCTTGAGCTTCGCGCCGTGGTCGATCATGTACTGGAAGGCGTCGGTGAGGTAGTACTCCCCGCCGTTCATCGGCTGCGTCAGCACGTGGTCGATCGCCTCGAACAGCAACCGCCAGTTCCGGATGTAGTACAGTCCGATGTTCGCCCGCTTCGACACCGGCGTCTTCGGCTTCTCCACGATCTGCGTCATGAACCCGGCGGCGTCGGCCACCACGACACCGAACCGCTGGTAGTCCTCGACTTCCTTGGTCCAGATGATGCCGTCGGCATCGGTCGTGTGCACGATCGACAGGTCGGTCTCGAAGATCGTGTCCACGAAGATGATCAGCACCGGGCCATCCACGTACGGCCGGGCCAGCGCGACCGCCCCGGCCGTCCCGTCCTGCACGACCTGGTCCACGAAGACGCTCGGCAGGTCGGCAAACTCCTGCTGCACGTGGCGCACCACCGCCGCCTTCAGGTGCCCCGTGATGTACACCACCTGCTCGACGCCGCCGAGCCGGCGCACGTCGTCGAGCACGTAGTCCATCACCGGCTTGCCGGCCACCTTGAGCATCGGCTTGGGCGTCACGTGCGTGTGCGGCCGCAGCCGCGTCCCCTTCCCCGCGAGCGGGATGATCACCTTCATGCGGCGCTCGTCCCCTCGCGCCCGTACCGGTCCGTGAGACGCACGACATCGTCGAGGTGCGGCGTCGACGCCTCGAGCACCTGGCAGTCGGTCACCGCCTCCATCTGGTGGATCACCCCCGGCGTGTTCCGGTACGACTCGCCCGCCTTGAGCTGCATGTCCTTGAGTGCACCGTCCACCTGCACCCGGTAGATCATCTCCCCGGAGAGGAGGTGAATCGTCTCGTCCTTCAGGTCGTGGTACTGGACCGAGAGCGCGTGCCCCGCCTTGATGTGCAGCACCTTGCCCACGTACTGGTCGGTGTGCGCCCAGATCACCTCGTGTCCCCACGGCTTGTGCACGATCGTGATGTCGGAACGGCCCGCGCCCACCTGGGGCTTCGATACATGCGTCATCGGGTTACCAGAGATCGGTGAAGGAAAAGGTCCAGCGGAAGGCGAGTTGGTCGTGCCCGCTCGTGCTCCCCACCGCGAGCGTCGGCCGCGTGACGAGCAGCGGGATGTCGGCCCGGAGGCTCACGGCCCGGTCAAAGATGTGCCCGCGAGCCACCAGGCCCACCCCGGCGTCGCCGAGCGCGGAGCCCGCGGACAGCGCGCCGTCGCGGAGCACGACCCCGGCGTCGCCGAATATACTCGCACTCAAGACGAGCGGCGTCCGCGACTCGCCCAGCGCAACCAGGCGCACGTCGTGCTCCACGGTGACGCTCACGACCGCCCCGAGCGGCATCGGGGCGTACCCCCGCAGCGCCGCACCGCCCAACGGCAGGAACCCGACGTCGCGACGGGCGAGGGGCGCCCCGGCGCCGCGGTACCAATCCAGGTCGAACGACTCGAGCGGCGACACGGTGGAGGTGTACACCTGCCGCTCGCGCGGCGCCGAGCGGCTCGACCAACCGACATGGCCGCGCAGCCAGGTCACCTGGCCGCCAGCGCCCCACGTCGCCCCGCGCGTGACCGTCACCTCGGCGCGCGCGTACGGAGCCCGCCCGCGCTGTGCGCCGCTCGCGCCATGCACCGTCCACGCCAGTGCCATCGAATCGGTGGTGCGCCGCGTGTAGGACGCCGACAGCTCCGCCACGTCGGTCCCGGTCCAGCGCGCCGCGTCCACGTACGCGAGGGCGCGCGGCGACCAGAGCGCCACGTCGACGGCCAGCCCCTGCCGCAGTCCGGCAGCGAAGCGGTAGGGACTCAGGTCCCACGTCGTCCCGATCCGGGCGCGAGCGATGCCGTCCTTGAGGGAGAGCCCGACGCGGGAGGCCACGAGCGTCCGCCCGCCCACGTACGGGTCCTCCCACTCGAACCAGAGGTTCGGCTGCCATTCCGCCACGCGTCCCGCCGTGTCGGACGGCGCGAAGCCCGCCAGTCGCGGCGCGTGCGACCTCGTCGGGCCCGCGACCCCCCACCGAATGCGCGACAACCACCCGTCGGTGGCCTCGTGCACCGACCAGCCGATCGTGAGTCCGCCATGGGCGGTAAACCATGCCACCGGACGATGCAGCTGCAGGGTGCCGCCGCGCAGGGCCTGTTCCAGGAACGGCCAGTCCCAGTTCCACCGGTCGGTCGACGGGCGCACCACGTCGCCGAATCCCACCACGTCGTTCTCGGCGCGCCAGTCCCCGCTCGTCCCGTAGGGATCGAGGCGAACCTGGCGCGGCTCGCGGCTCGTTGGAATCGTCACCAGCTGCTTCTGGGCCGTCGCGTCGGCCAGCGGCATCAGGGTCCAGCCGCTGTCGGTGCGGACGCCGATCCGGATCGGGTGGCGATAGCTCCCCAACCGCTTCACGATGACGTCGGTCTCCCATCCGTCCTTGAGCTTCCGCTTGTCGGCGCGCTCGGCGCTGTAGTCCACCAAGCCGAGCTCGTGCACCCACTGGCGGAAGAACCACGACAGGTCGCGCCCCCCCCATGCCCGCTCCGCCTCGGCGCGCATCGCCTCCTCGTCCACGTGCTTCATGCCCCAGCGGGCATAGTACCCTCGGAGGAAGGCGCGGAACGCCGTGTCGCCGAGCACGTCGCGCAACGCCGAGTACATGGCGCTCGCGCGGGTGTACACCATCTCGTTGTAGACGGCGAACTCGCGGAACTCGTGCGCCGGGGTGCCGATCGGCTGGGCGATGCCCCGCACCACCATCTGCGCGTCGGCGATGGCCGTGGCGTCGTCGGCGTTCGGGGTCATGGCGAGCGCGCGGTAGGCCGGCGCCCAGCCTCGCGCGGCGGCGGTGCCCGCCGCGCGAGCGTCCCGGCCGGATGGCGACGGCGCCAGGCGGCGCGACTGCGGCACCTTCCCCAGCGCCCAATCGGTCTGGTAGCTGGTGAGTCCCTCGTCCATCCAGCCCGACCGCCACTCGTTGTTGGCGAGGATGCCGTACGTGAAGATGTGCCCGCCCTCGTGGATGACGAGGTCGTCATCCATGTAGCCGTTCATCATCATCATCGGGAACTCGGTGCCGCCCCCGTCGAGCCGGTGCAGGTTCGTCATCTGCGGATAGCCGTACGGCCCGTAGACCTCCTCCAGCCACTGGAGCGCGGCCTGCGTCTGCGCCACCGCCTTGCCGTTCCCCCACGTCGGCTCGTCGCCGGCCTTGTACAGCACGTGCACGGCCACCGTGTCCCAGCTGCGAAACGGCACGCGCGACGACCCGGCCGGGCGCACCCAGGTGCCGCCCTCATAGCGGTACTCCGGGCTCGCGGTCCAGGCGAAGTGATGCACGGAGCGGGCGCGCAATCGCACGGCCCGGTGCCCGGGCGGGACCGGCGTGGCGTCCGGGGCATCGAGCCAGGCATCGGGCCGGTCACCTTCGTAGGCCGCGGCCACCGACGGAGGCGTACGCCCATGCTGGGCCACCCGCGACCATCCGGGATCGCCCGCCGTCACCGTCCCGGTACCCGCCACCACCTGGTCCTCGCGCACGATGAGCGTCACGTCGAAGGCGCCGAACTCGCCGTACAGTTCGCCCGCCGGCACGAGGGCGTTGGGCTGCCACCCGGCGCGGTCGTACACGGCGACCTTGGGATACCACTGCGCGAGGTCGTACGTGCGCGCGCGCCGGCCCTGCCGCCGCGGCAGCGTGCTCGGGCGCGCTTCCCATTGGAAGTCCACGAACGCGGTGTCACGCGGCGCGAGCGGCCGCGGGAGCGTGAAGCGGGCCACCGTGCTGTCCGGGGCCAGCGGATACTCCACGCGCACCGGGGCGCCATTCACCGTCGGCGGCACCGTGAACCGCTCGAACCCCTGGTCGGCCTCCCGGAGCTGCTGGAACCGGACGCGCCCTTCGCGCGCATCGGTTGCGCTCCACCGCGATCCCGGCCGGAACGCGTTCAGGTACTGGTGCACCCAGAGCACGCGCAACGTGTCCGGCGACTTGTTGACGTATCGCAGCGCGCCATGGGCACGGACCCGGGCCGCCGGCTCGTCGAGCCGGGCCGGGTTGCTATTGACCGCCTGCGGCTGCCAGAACCCGCCGGTGTCACGGGTGGGGGGGGGGGTCGCCCCTCCCTGGCGGTGGGCCACCACCGCGAGCGCGCCGATCACCGCGCGCCGTGCACCATGCGCTGGCGCAGGATGGCGAGACGGCGCTTCACCGACCCGTCCCGCACGCTGTCGCCAACCCGCACGATCGCACCGCCGATGATCGACGGATCGATGATGACATGCGGCACGACGATCTTGCCCAGTGACGCCGAAAGCGCGGCGGCGATGCGGGCGCGCTCGACGTCGTCGGTGGGACGCGCCAGGGTCACCGTGGCATGGACGCGCCCGACCACCTCGTCCACCAGCGAGGCGTACTCGATGGCGATCGCGGGGATCAGCATCTGGCGGCCGCGCTTCGTGACCGCCTGCAGGAAGCGGACGACGTGCACCGGCAGCGTGCCGGTGAGCGCCTTCCCGAGCACCGCGCTCTTCGTGCTGGCATCGACCTTGGGCGTCTCGAGGAAGCGGCGCAGCGTGACGTCGCTCTTCATCGCGCTGGCGACGTCGTCGAGCATCCGCCCCCACCCCTCGAGGTCGTTCGCCTTGCGGGCGAGCTCCAGGAACGCCTCCGCGTAGTTGCGGGCGATCGTGGTCTCGCGCATCAGCTCGGACCGACCGTCGAGAGGAAGGCCTCGACCAGCTTGCGGTTGGAGGCGTCGTCGAGGTTCTTCTCGATCACCTTGCTGGCGCCCTTGATCGCCAGCTCCACGGCATCGCGGCGCAACTCGACGATGGCGCGCTCCTTCTCCCCGACGATCTCACGGCGGGCCCGCTCGAGCAGCTCGTTCTGCTGCACGCGACCCGCCTCGAGCAGGTCGGTCTTGAGCCTCTCGCCGGCGGCGCGCCCCTCGGCCACGATCTTCTGGGCCTCCTGGCGGGAGCCGTCGAGCGCGGCCTGCGCTTCGGCCATCAGCTTGGCCGCCGCCTCGCGGTTGGCCTTGGCCTCGGCGATGCTCGCCTCGAGCGCCTGCTCGCGTGCCTCGACCGCGGCCAGCAGCGGCTTGAAGGCGTAGCGCGAGAGGACCATCACGAGGGCGATGAAGATCATCAGCGTCCAGAACATCAGGCCGCCGCTGGGCGAGAGCAGGTTCACCGGCTCCTTCCCGCCCTCGGAGGCGAGGAGCGGAGCGGCCGAAAGCGCCACGAGGGTCAGCGCGGCGACGAAGCGATGCGGGATACGCGGCATGGACGGCGTGGGATGCGTGAGGAGTGCGGCGACGTGGGCGGCGAACGGTGCGCCGCGGGCCCCGGCCCCCCACCCACCACCCGCAACTTTAGGAGCGTGTAGACGTTTTTATGGATAAACAAAGCGACCAACATTGCGAAAACCGCCCCCCCC
>JANLSF010000375.1:0-1736 GCA_031362285.1 Gemmatimonadota bacterium
CGTCGGCGTGACGGACGGCACGAGCACGCCGAGGAAGCGACCGAAGGCCACGCCAACAGCGGCGATGGTGCCCGTCTGGATGATCAGGAACAGCGTCCAGCCGTAGAGGAACCCCATGAGGGGCCCCATGGCCTCGCGCAGGAAGACATACTGGCCGCCGGCCTTGGGGAACATCGCCGCGAGCTCGCCGTAGGCGAGGGCGCCCAGCAGCGTCATGATCCCGGTGAGCACCCAGGCGAGGATGAGCCACCCCGCGCCACCGGTCGACCGCGCGATATCGGCCGCGACGATGAAGATCCCCGACCCGATCATCGACCCCGCGACCAGCATCGTCGCATCGGTCAGGGTCAGGGCTTTGACAAAACCCGTGGGCTGGTCGGTCGCGATGTCGGGCGCGGCCGGTGGCGTCTTGCGATGAGCCGGCGGGATGTCTCGAGGGGTTGGGCGCGACTCACGACGAGACCTCCCGCCGACGCCACGCAATGAGGCAAGCGTCTCAAAATACGGGGGTTGCGGCCTGCCCGCTAGCGCGATCCCGGTGGACGCCCGGCTAGGGAGCTTCGGCCTGGAACTCGACGGTGTCACGCACCGGCGTACCGTCGCGGCGGACCGCCGGCCGGAACCGCATCTCGCCCAACATCTCCCTCAGCCGCTTGTTGTATCCGCCGTCGCTGCTCGGATTGAACGCCAGCAAGGTGGCATTCCCCTTCTCGTCGACGTCGAAGTACGCCTTGAGCTTGTACGGGCGAACCCGCGACGGCACCGGGATGGGAAGAATCGGGAGTTGCGTCACCGTGGGCGGGTACTTGTCGAGCAGCCCGCCCCCGGTGCCCGGCCCGTTGGCGCTGCCTCGTCCCGTTCCCACGCCCGACCCGACGCCGCCACCGGTTCCCGGGCCGTTGCCCGTGGTGCCGTCGCTCCCGGAGCCTCCACCCGTCCCCGGTGTCTCCGCCTGCGAAACCGGCGCCGCGGCGGGCGGCGCCGGGGTGGGCGGTGTGGGCGCGACGGGCTCCGGCTTCTTCTCCTCCGGCTTCTTCACCTCCGGAGGGGGCACCACCGGTAGCGCTACGGGCACCGGCACCGGCGTTCGCGGTGGCTCCACGTAGCGCAGGCGCTCGGCGCGGTCGGGGGTGAAGATGCCGCCCGTTCCGCTTCGGCCGCCGCCGCCGCCACCCGCTGGCCCGGGCCCACCCGCGCCCTGCTCCGTGAAGTCGAAGACGGTGGGCACGAAGGCCGGAAGCAGCAGGAAGAGCAGGAGCAAGAGATGCACCACGACGCTCACGCTCGCGCCGCGCCAATTGGCCGCCGGCTGGACCCCCGGAATGCCCACCAACGGCCGGAGCTTCCCGCGCGGATTGGGCGCGGGCAGCTCAGGCAAGGGCTCGGCGATCGGATCGGGCACTGTGGCGAGGTCGGTCGGCATGTGGAGCTGGGGGCGAACGTGGCGCACCGGTGCAGGTCCCCCAACTAGTACGGCGGACGAGCCCAAAAGGGTTCGTCCGCCGTACCGATTCCCGGTTCTGACGCGGGCGCTACTTCGGCGGATCCTTGGGCGGAACGCCAATGACCTTGACCCCGGCGCCGCGGGCCTGGTCCATGGCCCAGACGACGTCCTGATATGTCACGTCGTTGGCGCCCTTGACGAAGATGACCTTCTCGGGACGGGGGTCATAGATCTCCTTGAGGCGCGCGAGGAGCTTTTCCTTGGGCACCACTTCCTTGTTGACCGAGTACAC
>JANLSF010000382.1:0-2530 GCA_031362285.1 Gemmatimonadota bacterium
ACCTCGCCGGCGCGCTCGAGCGGCTCGGGCGCTCGAGCGAGGCGCGCGTGGCCCTCGACGAGGCGATCCGGCGCGGCGGCGCGCAGGATCCGGTCGTGCAGACCACGGCCGGCGTCATCGCGCTGCGCGAGGGGGACACGACGACGGCCGATGCCACCCTGTCCGCGGCGCGCTCGCTGTTCGGCCGTCGCCCGCCGCCGCCCGCCTGGTTCCACTACGCGGCGCTCGCGGCGTCCCTCGCCGGCGACCTGCCGCGCGGCATCACCCTCCTCACCGAGGGGGTGTCGGTGCACCCGCACGCGGCCGTGCTCCTCAACAACCTCGCCGCCATCCTCGAGCGCAGGGGGCAGCTCGACGAGGCGATGAAGGCGGCGGAGCGGGGCACGGTGGAAGACGCGTCGCTGCCGCAGCTGCACAAGAACATCGGCGACCTGCAGTACCGCGCCGCGCTCTACGACGAGGCGCTCGAGAGCTTCCAGCGCGCCGTGAAGCTCGCGCCTACGCTGGGGGCCGACGTGCACATGAAGCTCGGCAACATCCGCTTCCGCCGGCAGGAAACGGCGGAGGCGGTGCGCCACTGGGAACGCGCGCTGGAGATCGACCCCGCCAACGCGATCGTGCGGGCCAACCTCGATGCGGTGCGCCGCGGCGGATGACCATGGCCGCCGTCGTCCCCGCGCCGGGCTTCGAGGCCCTGACCGCGAAGATCGCGCGCGAACGCGGCTTCGCGTGCGGGAGCTACAAGCCCAGCTGCCTGATGCGGCGCATTGCCGTGCGCATGCGCGCGCACGGCGTCCACGACTACGGCGCGTACGCGCGCGTCCTCGACGCCGACCCGGCCGAGTACGCCCGCCTGCTCGACGCGCTGACCATCAACGTCACCCAGTTGCGCCGCAACCACGAGGCGTGGGACACGCTCGAGCGTGACGCGCTGCCCGCCCTCCTCGACGCCCCGGGACCGATTCGCGCCTGGAGTGCCGGCTGCTCGAGCGGCGAGGAACCCTACACCGTCGCCATGGCGTTCGCGCGCACCGCCGAGCGGCTCGGTCGCCCACGCGACCTCGAGCGCGTGTCGGTGCTGGGCACCGACATCGACGAGCGGTCGCTCGAGCGCGCCCGGGGCGCCTCGTTCGCCGAGGCCGCGTTCCGCGAGGTGCCGCCGGCCGATCGCGCGCGCTGGTTCTCCCCCGGCAACCCGGGCGTCGCGGGACCCGCGCTGCGCGCGCGCGTCACGGTGGACCGGCGCGACCTGCTCGAGCAGGGGCCGCCGCCGGGTGCCTGGCAGCTGATCACGTGCCGCAATGTCATCATCTACTTCGATCGCGCATCGCAGGATGCCCTCTTCGAGCGCTTCCATGCGGCCCTCGCTCCGGGCGGCGTGCTCATGCTCGGGAAGGTCGAGAGCCTGCTCGGCCCCGCGCGCGCCCTCCTGCAGCCGGTGAGCGTCACCGAGCGGATCTACCGCAAGCCGTGACGGAACATCGCGTCCGCGTGGCCGACCATGCCGTGGGTGGGGCCGGCGACACCCTCTCCACGGTGGGGCTGGGCTCGTGCGTGGCCATCATGCTGCACGCCCCCCGCGCCAAGGTCGGGGCCATGGCGCACGTGCTGCTGCCCAGCGAATCGCTGGCGCGCGGAGTCCAGCCGCCGGCCAAGTTCGCCTCGGCGGCGGTGCCGCTGCTGCTCGACGACCTCAAGGCGAAGGGCGTGGCCGAGCCGCTCGTGGCCAAGATCGTCGGCGGGGCCGCCATGTTCGCCAGCCTGCTCAAGACGGGCGGGGTGAACATGGGCGAGCGCAACATCGAGGCGGTGCGTGTCGCGCTCAAGCTCGCCAACATCCCCATCATCGGCGAGGATGTCGGTGGCGACTTCGGTCGCTCGGTCTACTTCACGCCCGCCGATGGCCAGGTCCTCGTGCGCTCGCTCCGCGGGGGGGACCGTGCCCTCTGAGCGGCGCACCGTGCTCGTGGTCGATGACAGTGCCTTCATGCGCAAGGTCATCGCCGAGCTGATCAACGAGAGCCGGGAGTTCGTCGTCGCGGGCACGGCGCGGAACGGCCTCGATGCCATCGAGAAGATCGGCGCCCTCGCGCCCGACATCGTCACCCTCGATGTCGACATGCCGGAGCTCGACGGCATCCAGACGCTCGGCTACATCATGAGCGAGTGCCCGCGCCCCGTGGTGATGCTCTCGGGGGCCGAGGCGCAGGACGGCGTGGACCCGGTGATTCGTGCGCTCGAACTCGGCGCCGTGGATTTCGTGCGCAAGCCCTCCGGACCGATTTCCCTCGACCTTGACGTGGTACGCGAGCGGCTGGTCGAGGCGTTGCGGGCCGCCGCCGTCGTCAACCTCGGCGGCATCTCGGTGCTGGCGCGCGCGATTCTGGTCGATCCCGCACCGCATCCCACCGCGATCGGCGGCGCCTCCCGCGCGGTCTGCATCGCGGCGAGCACCGGCGGCCCGCGCGCCCTCGCCGACCTGATCCCCAAGCTGCCGGCGGGATTCGACGCGGCGGTACTCGTCGTGCAG
>JANLSF010000425.1:0-2753 GCA_031362285.1 Gemmatimonadota bacterium
GGGCACGCCGTGAGCGCGACGGCGGCGGTGTCGCCGCTCAACCACTTCCGGTTGCCCGGGCTGCCGGTGGTGTGCTGCGAGTACCCGGTGGACACGGACAGCGCGGACGCGACGCGCGAGAAGCTGCGGGTGCTCGCCGGATACGACGTCGAGGTGATCGTGGATCTCACGACGGACGCGGACGGTCTCGAGCCGTACGCGCCGGAGGCTCACGGGCTCGTGCACGGCGAGCATGGCCTGAGCGGCGGGCGGTGGCATCCGGCGGTATGGAGACGGCCCATTCCGGACGCCGGCACGCCGCGCTCCGTGACGGAGTTCGCGCAGTTGGTCGAGGAGATCGGGAGCGCCCTCGAGGCAGGGTCACCGTCCGCGACGCACTGGCTCGCCATTCACTGCTTGGGTGGCATTGGCCGCACGGGGATGGTGGCGGCCGGACTGCTCGTGCGCTACGGGTGGCCGGTGGAACTCGCGCTCGAGGCGGTGAACGATGCCTGGCGCGCGACGCCCAAGGCGCAGCTTGCGCGACATGTGGGGCGAATCGCGCCCGAGACGGAGCCACAGCGACAGATGGTGCGGGCGTTCGCGCGCTCGGCGAGGGTGGCGGTGCGCGCGCCGACCATCACGGGGGTGAGCGCGCACATCACGCGTGGATGCCTGCTGGGCGGCGCGGTGGGCGACGCGCTCGGGGCGCCGGTGGAGTTCATGGGTTGGCCCGCGATCTGCGCCCGCTATGGCGAGGCGGGAATCACGGAGTTCGACACGGCCTATGGCGTGCGCGGGGCGATCACCGACGACACGCAGATGACGCTGTTCACGGCGGAGGGGCTGCTGCGGGCCACCACGCGGGGCTACGAGCGCGGCCTCAACCATCCGCCGAGCACGGTGCGGCTGGCGTACCTGCGGTGGATGAAGACGCAGGGGGAACGGGTGGACGTGGAGGAAGCGCTCGACGTGTCGGGAGGAGGCGACATCCTGCTCGGGGAAACCAAGCTGCACGCGCTCCGCGCGCCCGGGATGACCTGCCTCGGCTCGCTCCGGCCCGGTGCGCCCGTGTGGCCCGACAGCTGGCGAGCGAAGAACACGAGCAAGGGATGCGGCACCGTGATGCGCGTGGCGCCGGTGGGGCTCATGCACGAGCCGGAGGAGGCGTTCACGCTCGGATGCGAGGTGTCGTGGCTGACGCATGGGCACCCGGTGGGGGTGATCGCGGGGGGCGCGTTCGCGATGCTGATTGCCGAGGTGGCGCGCGGCATGGCGCTGCCGAACGCGCTGGAGCGGGTGGCGACGCACACCGGGCGAGGGAGCTGGGCCGACGAGCTGCGCGTGGGGTCGGAGCACGTGGCCGCCGCCGGCGAGGTGGCGCAGGCGCTGCGCGCCGGGTGGGCGCTCGGCGAGCGACGGCGCGAGGCGCTCACGCCGTCCGACGTGGAAGGGCTCGGCGGTGCCTGGGTGGCGGAAGAAGCGCTCGCGATCGCCGTGGCGTGCGTGGTGGCGAGCGAGGGGGACTTCGAACGGGCCGTGCGGACGGCCGTGAACCACTCGGGGGACAGTGATTCGACGGGATCGATGGCCGGGCGGCTCGCGGGGGCGATGGGTGGGGTGGCGGTGGTGCCGGAGCGGTGGCGGCAGGAGGTCGAGCTGGCGGGGTTGGTGCGGGAGGTTGCGGATGACGTGGCGCTGGGGTGGGGGGGAGGGGAGTGGTGGTGGGAGAGGTGGCCGGGGTGCTAATGGGGACCCGGCAAGGGCTGGCGGGAGTGCAACCTAAGAGACATGATTACGCTTACGACGCGGGCGTCGGGGCGGCTTATGTGGTCGCTCCGGCACCCGCGTGTTCCTTGTCCAGGCATCAGGGGCACAATGCTATTGACGGGTGAGCGAGTGGTCGTCGGCGCGTTCGTCGTCGTCTGGCCTCCCGACAAGCGCACGCTCGGCGTGGGAAAGGTGATCCGAACGTCCCAAGAGTCGGCCACGGTCGCCTACTGCGACGTGCCCGGTGAGGCCGAACCGTACAAGATCGATGTCCCTCTCGCCGACGTGCGTGTCGTCGCACTCCCGGAACAGACGCGCGTCTTCCGATATGACGAAGCCAACGGCCGATGGCAAGTCGGGCGGATCATCGACGGAGAGGGCCCTGAATGCCGGCTCGCCCTTCCCAACCAGGTCACGCTCGCAGTTTCTCGCTCCGAGTTGCAGGTGCGGTGGCGCCGACCAATCACGAATCCGGTCGCGTTCCTGATGCGGCAGGTCACAGAGACGCCAATGTTCTCCGACGCACGGTCCAGTTTCATTCGGGCCGTGACGCAACAGTATGCCGCTTGCCGAGGAATGACCGCGTTGTTGTCGTCGTGCGTCGAACTCGAGGACTACCAGTTCAACGTCGTGACACGGGTCCTCGAAGATCCGGTGCAGCGCTACCTGCTCGCCGACGAGGTCGGCTTGGGCAAGACGGTGGAGGCTGGCCTTGTCATACGCCAGTACATCCTCGACTCCGAGGATGCGCGCGTCCTTGTTGTGGCTCCTCCAGGCCTGGTGGACCAATGGCGCCGGGAACTCAGCGAGCGCTTCTGCCTGCGTGACCGCCTTGATGGAAGCGTGTGGGTCGTGTCCAGCGAGGACCTGCTTGCGGTAGACGAACATCTGCCCGATGTGGGAATGCTGGTCGTCGACGAGGCACATCATCTATCAAGGATGTCCGTCAAGGGCGCCCACCCGCTTTATGAGATGCTTGGTCCACACGCTGCCTCGGTGGAGCG
>JANLSF010000442.1:0-3978 GCA_031362285.1 Gemmatimonadota bacterium
GGTCAGGACGCCGGCGAAGACGTTGGGCATCGATGGCACAGGCAGGAAGGGCGATGCGGCCGCGCCGATCGTGGCCATCGTCAGCATCGAAACGAGGAATACCGTTCCCGCAAGGCGATGCATGCGTCCGCCTTTGCGAGATAGCAATGCGACCGCGCCGGAGATGATCCCCAAGGTCCCTCCGGCGATATGAAGAAACAGGATCAGGTTCGCGGCGGCGAAGAGCCACCAGGGACTACCGGCGGCGACGTGAAGAATCATGCTGTCATCTCGTCAATCCCTCAGGAGGCTGCCGACGCGGCGGCTATTGCTGTCTCAGGGCGCAAAGCGGGTCGATCCGTGACGAGCGCCAGGCCGGCACGATTGTCGCAACGATGACGCCGCCGAGCACGACCGCCAGCGCCTGCGCGAAGGAGACGCCGTCGGTGGCGCCGACGCCGTACAGGACGCTGCCGACCAGTCTCGTGACGCCCAGTGCCATGACAATCCCCAGCGCCGCACCAATCGCGCCCAGCCGCAGGCCCTGTTCGAAGAATGCGCGCACGACCGACCGGCCTGACGCGCCCAGCGCGATGCGGATGCCGATCTCGCGCGTGCTCTGTTTGACCGTGTACGACACCAGCCCGTAGGTGCCAAGCGCGGCCAGCGCCATGCCCACGGCGCCGAAGACGAGCAGCATGGTGGCCATCAGATTGAGGAAGAGAAAGGCCCCCATCGTCAGTTCGTTCAGCGGCCTGGCGAAGAGCATCGGCAGCTCGGGGTCGACGGCGGTGACCAACTCGCGCGCCTGCTCCACCAGCGCCTCGACGGGCGCCGGGCCACGCGTGTGCAGCATCATGTCCGATCGATAGGATTGAAAGAGCGGCAGGTAGACGTAGGGGCGCGGCGCCTCGTTGATCTGCAGGTACTTCACGTCCGCTGCCACGCCAATCACCGTCCGCCACGCGCCGTCGCCAACGCGGACCCGCTTGCCCAGGGCATCCACTGCGCCTCCCCAGAACGCGTGCGCGAGGGTGCTGTTGACGACCACGACCGGCGTCGCCGTCTCGTGGTCACGATCTTCGAACTCGCGGCCGGCCACGAGACCGATGCGCAGCGTGCGGAAGTAGTCGGGACCGACGACGTTGAAGAGAAACGCCAGATCTTCGCCCCGCGTGGGCGCGTAGCCGTCGATGGCTACGCGCTGCGACCCCGTTTCGAGAAATGCCAGTGGCTGCACCGTGGCCAGCGTGGCGGCTTCGACGCCGGCGCCGGCGCGTGCCGCGTCCAGCAGGCGACGATAGAACACCCGGCCGCGTGCCTCGTCGTAGCCGTTCTGCTTCGTGTCCACCCCAAGCGCGGTCACGTGGCTGCGTTCGAAGCCGGGATGCGCGCGCCGGGCCGCGTCGAGACTCCGTGCCGTCATCCCCGCGCCGACCAGGAGCAGCAGCGACACCGCCACCTGCGCCACCACCAGACCCGACCTCATCCGCCCGCGGGCGGCGCTGCGAGGCGAGGCGTCTCCGTTGATCACCGACACGAGATTGACCCGCGAGCTTTGGAGCGCGGGGACGAGGCCGAACACCAGCACGCACCCGCACGCGACCACTGCCGCAAAGCCGATGACGAGGCCATCAACTTCGCCATTCAAATACAGCCGTTGGGGCGCCGCCAGCCACTCGGCATACGTGATCATCGGCGGGATCCCGCGCCACGAGAGCACCAGACCCAGTGCCGCACCCGGTGCCGCCAGCGTCAGGTTCTCGAGCACCAGCAGGCGCACGATGCGCGACCGCGTCGCGCCGAGGGCCAGGCGCACGGCGATTTCGCCGCGCCGCGACACGCCGCGCACCAGCACGAGTCCCGCGATGTTGGCGCACGCGATCAGGAGCACCAGCAACCCCATCGCGCTCAGGACGAGGATGGTCGGGAGGATGAACGCCTGGCCGCCGGTCGGCGACTGGCGGAACGCGACGACCTTCGGGTGCAGCGTGGCGCCCGTCAACGGCCGTTCACGCGACAGCGTGGCCCACGTCGCGTCGGTCTGCGCGGCGGCGGTCGCGACACTCGCGCCCGGCGCAAGAAAGGCGTGCGGAAAGAGGACGGCCGCCTCGCGATCGAACAGCAGCTGCGTCGGCGGCGTCTGCGGCCGGCCGCCCTGTAGGCCCATCTCCGCCATCATCATCACGGGGATGAATACCTCGATGTCGTAGCTCACGACCGTGCCGTGGAACGTGGCGACGGCCACGCCGACGACCGTCAAGGGGTAGTTGTTGACTTCGACGACCTTGCCCACGATGTCGGGGTCGGCGCCGAACTCGCGGTGCCACAGGCCGTCGCTGAGGACGACCACGGGGTGGCGGCCGGGCGCGGCCTCATCGGTCGGCAGGATGGTGCGGCCTAGTTGCGCGCGGACGCCGAGCACGCGAAAGTAATTCCCGGTGACGAGTTCGGCCGACATGACACGCGCGCTGCGGCCCTTGCCCAGGGAGGCCTGGAACAAGCTCGTGCCCATGAGGTCCGCAAACGCGGGCACGTGCTCACGCAGGTGCTGGTAGTCGGGATACGACACGCGGAGTTGGCGACCGGTGTCGGTCTGGGCAGACATCACCACGAGCCGGGCCGACCCATCGACGCCGGCCAGGGGCGTGACGGCCAGGCCCTTGAGCATGGTGAAGACGGCGGCGTTGAGGCCGATGCCGACCGTGAGGACCGCGACGACCGTGAGTGAGAAGGCCGGGTGCTTCAGAAGCGTACGGATCGCATAGCGGACGTCGCTCGCCAGATCGCGAACGGCGTCGAGCCAACGCGGCGTCCAGACCCGGCGCGCCGCCTCGGTCGTCAGGGTGAGGTTGCCGAAGTCCTTCAGCGCCGCGTAGTGCGCGGTCTCCGGGTCGGCGCCCTCCGCTCGTCGGTCCTCCTCGGCCATCGCCAGATGCGCGCGCACCTCCGCCTGGAAGTCGTCGTCATCGAGATCGAGGCGCCGGCGCTTCAGCCAGGACGGCAGGGGCATGCGTCTACTCCTCGGCTGGGGGCACGGGGCTCATGACGCGGCCGATCGCGTTCACGAGTTCGGTCCATCGAGATTGCTCGCGCACGAGCTGCTTCTTGCCTTCGGGCGTGAGACGGTAGAACTTGGCGCGCTGGTTGGCCTCGGTCTGGCCCCATTTCGCGGTGACCCAGCCCTTCTTGGCGAGCCGCTGCAGCGCGGGATAAAGCGACCCGGCCTCGACCAGCAGCACATCGGACGACTGCGCGCGGATGACCTGCGCGACGGCGTAGCCGTGCTGTGGTCCCCATTGGAGGGTCCGGAGGATCAACATGTCCAGGGTGCCGTGCAGGAGGTCCGTGCGCGCGTCAGGCCGTGAAGAGTGCAGGGTCATAGGATATAGACAGGCTATAGCCTAAGACGTAGAGAGTCTATAGCCGGTTCCATCGGCCGGTTGCGGGGCGGCAGCCAGGGGATTGTCGACACGTGGCGTCTGAGGACGCATAGATCGCCGGTCGGGGCAGCAAGCCCCTCCAGTTATGCCCGCCACGCCATCGAAGAGTGTCGTGCGGCCACGCCAGTCGTCGATGTTGCCACTGGCCGCGCCGGTGCGATCGATGCCAGCCTGGGAATTGGTGGCGAAAATGCGAACCAGGCGTTCAGAATCGGGATACGGCAGCGGCGGGAGTGCGGGCGGAAGTCTACCTGTGACCAGGCGGCCGCGACGCTTCATTGTGGCGGTGCCGTGGCGAGAAACATCTGAAAGCGCCCGCCCTGATGCTCGACTCCCGCGAAGACGATGCGGTCACCATCGACAGGCAGACGTCGTGACCGAGTCTCGTGGTCGCTCGCCGAAGGTGGTGACGTCGAGGCGTCGGCAGCCTAGACCTCGTCATCGTCGTCAGGGGCACCATCCAGGGCATAAATCCTCCGCCGCGCTGAGCCGTCACGGCAATCGTCTTGCCGCCCGCCGACCACGAAGGACGCAGGTCCATGCGAAAACACTCGCA
>JANLSF010000261.1:0-2863 GCA_031362285.1 Gemmatimonadota bacterium
GCCGGGTGTTCGCGCCGGACGTGACGCACACGCCGGAGGCCCCGGCGCGGGCGCGCGACGAGCTGGCGAAGCTCGGGCCGGCGTCGCGCCCGGAGCTGCTGACGCTGCTCGTGTTCGGCACGGTAGGGCTCACGTGGGCGACGACGGCACTCCACCATCTGGACTACGCGGTGGTGGCACTCGCCGGCGTGGTGACGCTGGTGCTCACCGGCGTGCTCAAGTGGGACGAGGTGACGGGGGAGCGCCCCGCGTGGGACGTCTTTCTCTGGTACGGCGGCCTGGTGCGGATGGCCGGCGCCCTCTCGGAAAGCGGCATCACGAAGCACTTCGCCGAGTGGAGTGCGGGGCTGACGACGGGTTGGCCGTGGGGGGCGGCGCTCATCGGGCTGACGCTCATCTACATGTACTCGCACTACGGCTTCGCCAGCATCACGGCGCACATCTCGGCCATGTTCACGCCGTTCCTCGTGGTGCTGCTCGCGGTCGGCGCGCCGCCAGCGCTGGCCGTGGCCGCGCTCGCCTACTCGAGCAACCTCGGCGCGAGCCTCACGCACTTCGGCACGACGCCGGCCCCGATCTTCTTCGGCGCGGGGTACGTGAGCCAGCGGGATTGGTGGCGGTACGGCCTGATGATGAGCGTGGTGACGCTCACCATCTTCGGGACGGTGGGGCTGGCGTGGTGGAAGGTGCTGGGGTGGTGGTAGCGTCCGCTGTTCCTGCGCCGCGCGTTCCGCGTTCCCCGTCGCCTGGTCCCTAGCGCGAGAGGAACGTCAGGGCTGCCGGCACGAGCTTGGCCCACGACACTTCGTTGTGCGCCCCGTTCGCCTGAATGTTGACCGGCGCGATGTCGATGCCGTCCGTCCAGCCCTTCGCGATGAAGACGTCGTGGGCCGACTGCGCGTTGGCGATCACACCCGACGGCTCGAGACCGCCGACGGCGATGTACACCCGCACGGGGATCTTGGCGGGAAGCGCCGACACCCTGTTCCAGTGCGCGCTGCCACCCTCACACGCGACGAGCGAGAAGAAGGCGGCGTTTCCGAAGACGTTCGAATACGTCATGAGCATGTAGAAGATCTCCTTCGCGGCGGTGGACGAAGCCATGAGGTAGGTCGCACTCGCCGCCGTCTGCGTTCGATAGAGTCCATCGATCTTCGGCTTGATCTCCGTCGCCACCATGGCCGCGTACTTGTCGCCGGTCGAGGCCGGGGCCGGTACGGGGCTGCTCGCCCCGCCCGGGTAGTAGCAGTATGACGCGGGCGGGGTGTACTCGACCGCGTTGCCGGCAGCGAACTGGTCCACCGCGACGACAATCATTGGAGGAAGCGTGCCCGCATGGATCAGCTTCGTGAGGGTCGTGTCAAGGCCCCACGGGATGGCGGAGCTCGAGGCGCTCCGGCTGTTCACGAACCCGTTCTGCCCGGGCTGGAAGTAGACGACCGGGTACCGGCGCGTGGTCGTCGAGTCGTAACCCGGTGGCAGGTACACGCGAAGCTTCCGCGCGTTGCCGGCGATCAGGGAGGCGTGCGTGAGGGTATCGATGCGCGACGGACCCGCGACCGTCGATAGGGGCGTGCCGGCGGCGTCGAGCACGTTGGAGGCGCCGCAACCCGCGATCAGCAGGCACGCAATCAGGCGTGTCCCCAGCGACGTCGCGTGCGGCAGAACTGGGAGGCGATGTGAGCACGTCATGGGCACCTGGCTTCGAGAGGGTCCGACGCCCACCAAGGACCCGAGCGGGCCTGTGGACGGCATGTGCTGACCGAATGATAACCCGAGGCCGTCATGGGCGCTGTCGGCACGAAGGTGATCCACGGCACAGTCGCGGATCGGGGATGCGCGGAAGGACCTGCACATCGCGCGGAACGGGCGCCCGTGCAGGTCCTTCGTACGACGACACCGCTGCCCTTACACGGCTTCCGACAACGACGTGAAGTTGAAGTCGCGCACCTTGAGGGCGGGCATGGCGATGTCGCCGCCCTGCTCCGTGCCGGCCAACCGCTCCGGCGCCGTGAGCCCCTCGAGGTTGTTGAGCATGAACAGCGGCGACTCGTTGAAGCGGAAGTTGCGGAGCGACTTGGTGAGCTTCCATCTCGATCAGGAAGGTGCCATCGCGCGTGAGCCCCGTCTGCAGCGCCGTGCGCGGATCCACCTCGCGCAGGTACCAGAGCCGGGTGACGAGCACGCCGCGCGCGGTGCCCTTGATGAGGTCGTCCATCGTCTGCTCGCCGGTGCCGACGAGCTTGAGGCAGCTGGCGCCCCCCGAGGGTTCCTTGCCGGTCTTCTTGCCCCAGAAGCGCGACACCTGCAGTTCGTTGAGCACGCCGTTCTTCACCCACGCCCGGTTGGTGAGCGGGAGGCCGTCGCCGTCGAACGGCTGCGCCCGCAGCAGCACGTCGTTGGGCTCCGACACGATCGACAGGCGCTCGTCGATGATCTTCTCGCCGATCTTGCTGCCGCCGCCCTGCTTCGTGAACGGGCTGCGCCCCTCATCGGTCGCGCGCGCATCGGCGTAGTTGGCCAGCAGCTGCACGAGGTCGCCCACTCCCTGCGGCTCGAGGATCACGGTGTACTTGCCCGGCTCGATGGCCACCGGGTTGCGCGAGGCCTTGGCCTTCTCGATCGCGCGGTCGGAAATCCGTGCGAAATCCACCTTCGTCCAGTCGTGATCGTCCGCCGCCGCCCACCCTGACCCCGTACCGTCGTTGGTGCGCACGGTCAACTGGTAGTTGGCCGACGTCAATCGATGGAATGCGCGCATTCCGGCGCTGTTGCCAATGGAGAGCGACTGCGCATACGTGATGATGAAGCCCGCCGCCTGCAGGTCCTTGGATGAGCGAGCCGGCGCAAGCGCCGTCATGGC
>JANLSF010000455.1:0-2024 GCA_031362285.1 Gemmatimonadota bacterium
GCGCTCGAGTCCGTCGAGGATGAGCTCGAGGCCAAATCCGAACTCGTTGGCGAAAGCGTAGCCGGGCTTGAGAACATGCTCGACGGTGAGCTCGACGAGGTGCGGGTACGCGCGTTCGGCGAACGTCCCCATCATTTCACGTGCGAGGGCCTGCGTCTCGTCGCTCGTCTTGAACGGGAGCGCCGCCTCCTGCTGCGCGAAGCCGTAGACATAGCTGTCTAGGAGCGCGTACGCGTGGGCTGTGAGCGCGAGCGACACGCCCGCGTTGCGCAGGCACCCGAGCACGGCGTCGTGGTGCGTGAACGTCGCCAAGCCTGGAGCGCGCCGCGACTCGAGCAGGCCGATGGCCCAGCGGTGCTTGGTGAGGGCGGCGCGCATCGAGTGGGCGCGCTGGCGCATCGCTTCTTTCCAGTCCGACAGCTGGGGAACCTCAACCTCGGCGAACACGCGGTCGACCATGCCGTTGAGGACGTCCTCTTTGTTCGCGACGTGGTGGTACAGCGACATGGCCTCGACCCCGAGCCGCTGTGCCAGGGCGCGCATGGTGAGCGCGCCGAGGCCCTTCTGGTCGGCCAGACGAATGGCCGCGTCGAGGGCGCGCGCGCGGGTCACGGGGATGCGAGGCGTCGATTTCTTCCGCGAGGTCTTTCGCATGGTTGGAGACGAGGGTCGATGGTCCATCCGTTCAGCGGAGTCGGCGGCTTGACGGACTTACACGGTAAGGTTATCATATCGACAATAAACTTACACTGTAAGTCTCAAAGTGCAACCCCCTTCGCCCGGGAGCCTGAATGAATCCAGAGAACGCCACGATCGCCGCGGTCCAGTCTTCCCCCCTTGTCGTCGCCGCCCCGCAGCCGGTGGCGCGCACTGAAACAATGCGGGCCATTACCCAACGCGGATACGGCGGCCTCGAGGTCTTCTCGTTCGGCGCACTGCCCCGCCCCCGAATCGGAGCCAATGAAGTGCTGGTGCGCGTCGAGTCGGCCGGGCTGGATCGCGGCACCTGGCACTTGATGACGGGGCGGCCATACCTGATGCGCTTGATGGGCTTCGGCTTCCGGCGGCCGAAGCAGCTGGTGCCTGGGCTCGACGTCGCGGGCACGGTGGTCGAGGTCGGCGCCGAGGTGACCCGATTCAGGATCGACGACGCGGTGTTCGGCATCGCCAAGGGCTCGTTCGCGGAGCTTGCGCCGGCCCTAGAGACGAAGCTGGCGCACAAGCCTGCCTCGCTCTCCTTCGACCAAGCCGCGGTGCTGGCGGTCTCGGGCGGTACTGCCCTCCAGGCGATCGATCAGGCGGGCAAGGTCGGCCACGGGGCTCGTGTGTTGATTGTCGGCGCTTCGGGTGGCGTCGGGAGCTACGCCGTGCAGCTCGCGAAAGCGATGGGCGCGCATGTCACCGGCGTAAGCGGCCCGTCCAAAGTCGCGCTGGTGCGCTCGCTCGGAGCCGACGTCGCGCTCGACTACACGTGCGACGACTTCCTGGCCGAGCCGCACGACGTCATCCTCGACGTCGGCGGCAATACCGCGCTCGAGCGCCTGCGCAACGCGCTGAAAGCCGACGGCGTGCTCGTGTTCGTTGGCGGTGAACACGGCGGCGACTGGACCGCGGGCTTCGGACGCCAGGTCCGCTTTCTGGAGTAATCGCGTCGGCTTCGCCGCTCGGAGGCGCGTCCCGCGGGGACCAGGATTCGTAAACCCTTGCCCGTTACCCGCGGCTTGAGATATCCGCCCCGATGTTAGGTGGCTCCGTCCGCTCCAACTTCAACCAGGTCGAAGGGGCTGATTCACGGACCCGCCAGGGTCCGTCGGATCGTCCGGGCGACGGGATGTGCAGAGCCGTTGCGAAGCCGTCGGCATCTCCATCACCAGCGCTCACCTCACCTTGATGACGACCTTCCCGCGCACCGTCCCGTCAACGAGCGCGCGCATCGCCTCGGGCAGCTGCGCGAGCGGCCAGGACCGGTCGATTGCGGGCTTGAGCTTTCCTGCGCGTGCGAACGCCGCGAGGCGTTCCATCGG
>JANLSF010000459.1:0-2822 GCA_031362285.1 Gemmatimonadota bacterium
GTCGGGGAGAAGCGGCGATTCAACCGCCCGGCGCTGGTGACCCTCGTGCCGGGTGGCGCCCGCGCCCTCGGCTTCATCACGCAGGACGCCCTCGGCACGCTGAACCTGCCGGGGCACGTGGCCGTGTACATCCCGCAGGCCTACGCGTTCGCGGGCATCACGCTGATCGTGGACCGGACGTTGGTGGAGCCGATCGCGGTGGACCCGGCCGACGTGATGGCGTTCGTGGTCTCGGCGGGCGTGACGAGCCTGGAGCGACCCGCGAACCGGCCGGAACGGAACACGCCAACGACCTGAGGCGCTACCGGTCGACGTCGGAGTCGCCGAGCGTCACGTGCCATCGGTCGACCGACGCGTAGAACCCGGGGGACACCGGCACCGCATTGATCCTGGCCACGAAGCGCGCGGCCGGCTTTCGCAGTCGAAATCCAGCCTGGCGCAACGCGGCACCATACCCGGCGTGCGTGGTGCACGTCCGGATGAGGTCGGCACCCGCCCCCATCGCCTCGCGCGCCACCCACCGCAACAGCACGGGCAGTGCCCGCGCGTCGTCGGGATCCGCCAGGAAATCCACGAGCAGCGTCGTGCGGTACCGCGCTTCGGTCACGTGCCGCAGCACCGCGTAGCCGGCCACCTCGCCGTCCCGCACCAGCGTCGCGATCTCGTACGGCAGGTGCGGCGACTCGGCGAACTTCCAATTGAGATAGGGGGCGTCGCGCCGCACGACGAACGCGAATTTCCGCCCAACCCGCTCCCACAGCCGGGTCACGCCCTCGTCGAAGCGGCTGATCCGCCGGATCTCGCCGCCCAGCGGGCGCACCCGAGCGAGCAGTCGGCGCCACGGGAGCGTCGCCACCTTCCTGCCCCAGCGTCTCGCACCCCAATCGACCAGCACCCGGCGCGAGAGCGGCATCACGTAGCGCGGCACGCGACCAAGGTCCGGCCAGTGCAGCTTCGTGAAGAGCGCGTGCGAGCCATCGGTCAGGCCCAACCCGATGGACGCGCCGACGTGCCGATCCCACGTGGCGAAGAGCAGGTTGCCGAGCCCGCGCCGTTGCTGTTCGGGCGCGATCATCACGTCCATGCCCCAGGCGGCGTCGATCTCGGTGCCGTCGACCGACAGCGTGACGGGCATCGTGGCATACTGCCCCACGATGGCGCCGCCTTCGCGGGCCAGCCAGATGAGCGGCTCGCCGCCCGGCCGGTTGGGATTCAGGCCGTACATCCAGTCCCAGCGACGCTCGAAGGCGCCGGCCGCCTCGGCGCCGAACACGCGGGCGTACAGCGCCACCACCTCACCACGATCGCCCGGCCGATAGCGCGTGACCTCGACCATGCCCGCTAGGCCTCGCCCGCGATCACCGCGGCCGTGACGTTCCGCGCGCCGTCCACGGCCGCGATCCACTGCCCGGGCGCGATCTCGTGCGCGTCGCCGTGATGCATGCGGTCCGCGTTCCAACCACTCCCGCTGCCCGCGAGCACGGGACCGGGACGCGCCGGTCGCTCCACGTAGGTCGCGGTCGTGAGCGCCGTGATCTCGAACGCCTGCACGCTCGACCCGTACCGGGGCGCGCAGTCCTGCGCCAGGCGGAAGAGGCCATCCGGGCCGTGGAGCACGCGGCCCGCCGGACGCGATCGGTGCGCGTCCCCGCTCACGATCGGGCTGGCCGGATGCTCGATCCACGGGCCGCTCAGGGCGTCGGCATGATACAGGCGAAGCGTGTCGCTCGCGAGCGCCGGGCTGCACTCGGTGAACATCCACCAGCGGCCGTCATGGCGGAACAGCGTGCTGTCGGCGAAGGGTTGGCCCGACAGGAGCGTGTGCACATGCGTCCACCGGTGCGGGAACGGGTCGGCGCGATAGAGGCGGATCGACTGCGTCTCGTGCGTCTCGGGCACCATGTAGATGGTCCCGTCCCACTCGAACACGAACGGGTACGACAGGTGAAACGGCTCGGCCAGCACCACGCGCTCGTACGTCCAGGTGGCGAGGTCGGGGCTCGTGGACAGCGCGATCTCGCCGCGCTTGCTGCTCCGGTTGAGCACCTCGAAGAACAGGTGCCAGCGATCGTTGGTGCGCATCAGGAACGGGTCCGCGACGAACGAGGCCGGCACGTCGGTCACGTGGTCGCGCGTGATCACGGGATTCGTGACGCCAGGCGCGGAGGCGAGATCGAGCGGTGAGGGACCGGCGAGGATGCCGATGGCCCAGAGCGCCTTGTTGGCGCGTGGCGGCGGCGCGGAGGGCCCGAGGCCGAGCAGCTGCTTGAGGAATTGCTTCATGCGCTGCCTTGGCTATCGCTTCAGGGTGAGACCGGTCCGGCCGTCGAACGTACGACTGGCCTTCCAGCGGCGCAATCGCGGGGTCCCCGTTCGTGCGCGAACCGGGCTGGGGCGATTCGGTGGAGATCGGTTCCCACCCGCAGGCGATCGCCCCGGTGGGCGGCGGACGCAGCAAGGGCGCGACGCCGCCCGTGCGCGACTCAGCTCTTCTCGATCACCGAGATCTCCCACTGAATCTGGATCTCGTCCTCGATCGGGTTGAGCCGGCTCTGGTAGGCGAGGCCGTACTCCATCCGCTTGAGGCTGAAGGCGCCCTTGAACCGGCCCCGGGCGCCGGCCGGCGCGGTCTCGTAGAACACCTCCCGAATCGGCACGGTGACCTCGCGCGTCCGACCGCGCACCGTGAGGTCGCCGGTCATCATCCACTGCTTGTCGCCGGTGGCCGTGATCGCCTTCGAGACGAAGGTGATCTGCGGGAACGAGTCGGCGGCGAAGAAGTCGTTGCTGCGCAGGTGGTTGTCGCGCCGGTCATTGCGGGT
>JANLSF010000491.1:0-2001 GCA_031362285.1 Gemmatimonadota bacterium
GGGGGGCACGCGGCGCGGCGCCAACATGGGCATTTTGCGCGTGGACCACCCGGACATCATGGAGTTCATTGCCTGCAAGGAAGACCTGACGCAGAACGTGAACTTCAACATCTCGGTGGGCGTCACCAACGCGTTCATGGAGGCGGTGAAGGCCGACGCGATGTATGACCTGTTCGATCCGAGCCTCAAGCAGGTGACGGGGCAGGCCAGTGCGCGCGAGGTGTGGGACAAGATGATCATGGGCGCCTGGCGCACCGGCGAGCCCGGCGTCTTCTTCATCGACGAAGCGAACAAGTACAACCCCGTGCCGCACCTGGGCGCCTACGAGGCCACCAACCCGTGCGGTGAGCAGCCGTTGCTCCCGTACGACGTGTGCAACCTGGGTTCGGTGAACGTCGGCTGGTACGTGACCGATGGCATCATGGACTGGGAGGCGTTCCGCGCCGACATCCGCCTCTCGACGCACTTCCTCGACAACATCATCGACGTCAACAAGTACCCGCTCCCCGAGATCGACGCGCTCTCCAAGCGCATCCGTCGCATTGGCCTGGGCGTGATGGGCTTTGCCGACATGCTGATCCGTATGGGCATCCCCTACGACTCGCCCGAAGGCGTCGAGATGGGCCGCCGCGTGATGGAGTTCCTCGACGTCGAGGGGAAGAAGGAGAGCGAGAAGCTGGCCGCCGAGCGTGGCCCGTTCCCCGAGTGGGCACGGTCGATCTTCGGGCCGGATGAGACGTGCGCGCGCGACGCGGCGGGGAAGCGCATCCGTCCCATGCAGCTGCTGCGCAACTGCAACGTGACCACCGTGGCCCCCACCGGCACGATCTCGATCATCGCCGGCTGCTCGAGCGGCCTCGAGCCGCTGTTCGCGGTGGCGTTCATGCGCAACCAGGCCGGGGTGCGCATGCCCGACGTGAACGAGGACTTCGTCGCGATCGCCAAAAAGGAAGGCTGGCACTCCGACGAGTTGATGGAGCGCATTGCCACCACCGGTCACGTGAAGCACGCCGAAGTGCCGGAGCGGTGGCAGCGCGTGTTCACGACGGCGAACAACATCGTGCCCGAGTGGCACATCCGCATGCAGGCCGCCTTCCAGCTCCACTGCGACTCGGCCATCTCCAAGACCACGAACTTCTCGTACACCGCCACGCTCGACGACGTGCGGGCCATCTACGAGCTGGCCTTCGAGATGAAGTGCAAGGGCGTGACGGTGTATCGCGACGGCAGCCGCGACAACCAGGTGTTGAGCACCGGCGCCACGGAGCAGGCCGCGAAGGTGCGCGAGGAAGTTAAGCTGGGCGGCGGCACCGGCGAGTTCCTGGTGGCCGCCGTGGTGGCCGACGGCACCGCCAACCGGCGCGAGATCGGCGAACTCAAGGGGACGATCGCCGAGAAGGACGCCGAGCTCGAGCGGCTCAAGCAGGCGCTGTTCGAGAGCGAGAGCGAGAACCTGCAGCGGCGGAAGAAGCGCGCGCGTCCGGACAAGCTGCGCAGCATGAGCATCCGGAAGGAGACCCCGCTCGGGACGATGTTCACGCACATCAAACGGCTGACCGCGGTCGTCCTCGCTGATGTGCGTGAACATCGTCCCGAGCGGGGTCTCCTTGCGGATGCTCATGCTGCGCAGCTTGTCCGGCCGCGCACGCTTCACGCGGCGCTGCAGGTTCTCGCACTCGCTCTCGAACAACGCCTTCTTGAGCGACTCGATCTCGGCGTCCTTCTCCGCGAGCGTGCCCTTGAGTTCGCCGATCTCGCGACGCGTGCCGACCGCCACGAGCTCACTCTCGGCCGTGGCCGCGACGGCCACGTACTCCCCCGTACCGCCCGTCGCCTTCACTTCCTCACGCACCTTGGCCGCCTGCTCCGTGGCGCCCGTGGAGAGCACCTGGTTGTCGCGGCTCCCGTCGCGGTAGACCGTGACGCCCTTGCACCTGGCGGCGTACGCCTGCTCGTAGATGTGGCGCACGTCGTCGAGCGTCGCCGTGTAGGCGAAGTTGG
>JANLSF010000528.1:0-11883 GCA_031362285.1 Gemmatimonadota bacterium
CGCGAGGTTGTCTGCGCGTTGGCGCAGGCCGCGAGGGCGCAGCGAAGTCAAACGCCGCAGCCACTCGGCTGCGGCATTTGACGGCGACATCACATCGACCTGATCGCCGGGCATCATCCGCGCATGCCCATCACGCTCGACGATCTGCGCCGCTACGCCGTCGCACGCAGCCTGTTCCCGCCCACCTCGCTGCCCAGCGCCATCAAGCGCCTGGGCTTCGTGCAGGCCGACCCGATACGCGCCCCGGCCCGCGCGCAGGACCTGACCCTGCGCCAGCGTGTGCGCGACTACCGCGCCGGCGACCTCGAACGCCGGTATCCGCGCCTGGCAATCGAGGAAGACGTCTTCGTCAACTACGGCTTCCTGCCGCGCGCCACGCAGCAGCTGATGCACCCGCGCACGCCGCAGGCGGACTGGACGAAGTCGCGGTGGGTGCAGGCCCACGCCGTGCTCGACTTCGTGCGTGAGCATGGCGCCGTGCACCCGCGCGACGTCGACGCGCACTTCGCCCACGGCAGGGTGAAGAACTGGTTCGGCGGCAGCAGCAATGCCAGCACGCAGTTGCTCGACGGCATGCACTTCCGCGGCCTGGTACGCATTGCACGTCGCGAGGGTGGCGTACGCGTCTACGCCGTGCGTGAACAGCACTCCGCGACGCCGGCCGAGAGCGCACTCGACGCCCTGGTGGATGTCATCGTCAACAAGTACGCCCCGCTGCCCGAGCGCTCGCTCAACGAACTGGCCAGCCGCCTGCGCTACGGCGCACCGCAGTGGGCCGCCCTGTGCCGCGCCGCGCTGCAGCGCGCCAAGGCGCGGCTCCCCAGCGCCCGCATCGATGGCCTGACCTGGTACTGGCCTGCGGGCGAGAACCCGGCCAGCCGCCGCCATGTGCTCGACGACCAGGCGCGCCTGCTCGCCCCCTTCGACCCCGTGGTGTGGGACCGCCGGAGATTCGAGGCCTTCTGGGGCTGGGCCTACCGCTTCGAGGCCTACACCCCGGCGCCGAAACGCGTGCGGGGCTACTACGCGCTGCCGCTCTTGTGGCGAGGGCAGGTGCTCGGCTGGGCCAACGCGGCCGTCGAGAACGGCCAGCTGACCGTGCAGGCCGGCTTCGTCAGCGGCAAGGCGCCGCGCGATCCGGCCTTTCGCCTGGCTTTGGAGCACGAAAGCGCGCGCATGGCCGACTTCCTGGGCGTGGCCTCGGCCTGATCTCGGGCATCGCCGTCAGCGCCGCAGCGGGCGTTGAGGGAAGCTGTGGAAAGTGAAGACCCCGTTTGCGGAAGAACGTCGGCAGTTGCCCGGCAACACCTTCGACGATGTCGCACCCCAGCGGATCGGGGTCGCGACCAGCACCACGGTGGCCCCGTGCGCCAGCGCCTCGTACACCGCATCGAGCTCATCAGTGGGATCCATCTGCGCGATCGCGCGGGGCCAGGTGCAGGCGCGGAAGCTCCTCGAATACCAGCGCGGCAGCCATGGAGGTTCAGCGCAATGGGGCCTTCCGTCCGTTGAACCTCGGGGTCTCCGTGCGCGTCACCCGCCTGAACCACCATCGCGCGGACGTCTGTACCAACCAGAGCTGGTCAGGCCGGTCGCTGATTGCCCGGCTCACGGCACGCGAGGCGCGACGAAGTCGACGAACATGGACCGCACATGGATCCGTCGTGCATCGGCGTCGCCACTGAGGCCCACGAAGTAGTCCAGCGCCGGAACGTAGAACGCATCCCGCGTGACGTGGAACACGGCGACCTCCAGACCGCGACCGATGCGCATGCGAAGGCCCTCGCGGGAGTCGACAACGCGGATCGTATCGCCGCCGGGTGCAGCATAGCGGCCGACCACGGCGTCGCGCCGTTGGTCGTCCACGGAGATGAAGGCCGGTCGCGGTGTCCCCTCGGGCTCGCGACCGGCGAGCGCGACCACAATCTCACGCTGAAGCGTGATCAGCGTCCACGGGGCGAGGTCGCTATTGCTGACCATCGCGACCGCCTCGCCGCGCACGCGGTCCCAATAGGCGAGGCTGTGGAAGGCGTTGATCGCGCCGCTGTACTGGCGGCGCTCGGCGGAATCGTCGCAGTACCAGCTGAGCCCGTTGATCGCAGAGGGATACCCGTTGATGATCGGGCGCGCCTCCCCGAGCCGGCGAATGTCGGATGCAAGTGCGGTGCCGGTCGCGTGCGCGCCCGCCCAGCGCGCGAGGTCGAGCGCGGAGAAGTAGACGTTCGATCCGCCGACGAATGCCTCGTTGTCGTAGACGTCGGCCACCACCCAGGCGGTGTCGGCCCATCGATGGCCGAGGGTGCGCGCGCCGGGAAACTCGGCGAACCGACCAGGCCGCACGAAGGCCGAGTCCATGGCGCGGGGCACGAAGAACCGCTCGCGGAAGTAGCGCGCGATCGGCTGGCCGGTGACGCGCTCGACGACGAGCGCCGCAGCGTCGAAGCCGAGACTCGAGTACTCGAAGCGCGTGCCGGGCGTGAAGCGCGGCCGCGGCATCGCGCGGCGCACCACGGCGAGCAGCGCCACGGTCGTGCGCAGCTCCTGCGGACCGAAGTACCTGTCGAACTCCTCATACGAGGGCGGCAGTCCGTTCGTGTGCGCGATCAACTGGCGGACCGTCGTCCCGGGGTAGGGATACTCGCGGACGTAGGCGGTCACCGGCGTGTCGATCGCGATGCGCCCCTCAGGCACGAGGGTCCAGATGGCGGCGGCAGTGAGCGTCTTGGCGAGCGAGCCGCCGTCAGCCGGCGTGGTGGGCGCGAAGGCGCGTCCCGCGGCGACGTCGGCCATTCCTGCGCCCCGCGCGTAGACGACCTTTCCATCGCGCACGAGCGCCACGGCGCCCATGAACTCATGTCCGGCAACGAGCGGTGCCAGAATTGCGTCCACGCGTGCCGAATCGACGGCTGTCCAGCCAGTTCCCGGGTCGGGCCTCTCGCCGGCGCATGAGCAGGCCGTCAGCAGGACCACGGCGCCGAGAGTGCGAGCGCGCATGTTTGGACTCCTCGTCATCCGGACAGTCGAGCGTGATGTCGTGCTGCGCCCGCCTTCATGTGAAGCGGTCGGCGGCCGCGCCCAATATGAAGCAAGCAAGAGCCAGGATGTCGCAGCTGACGACGCGACCAACCCGAGCCAGAAGTCCGCACCATCCATCGTCAGGTCGCGGGATCCGTCACGCGCGGGGCTGGTGTGAATGTCCCGGACGCGAGGAACATCTTGCCAACGTACAGCGGCGTCGAGGACTCGGTGGCCATCCTTCTCTCCCAGCAACGATCTCGCGCGTGACTGCGGCGACCTGACGAAAGGGCCCGAGTGCTTCCTCGGGCCCCCTCGCCTCAGGTCACGACGACCGCTACTTGATCACCATGTCAGACCGCATGGGCCCGAGGACGGCCAGCAGGTCATCCTTCTCCTTCTGCGGGACCCCGGCGCCGTCAAGCGCCTTCACCAGGTCCTGCACGAGCGCGTCGAAGTCGGCGTCGGTGATGCCCATGCCCTTATGGGTCGCCTTCATGTCAAGCCCGGTGTAGGTGCAGGGGCCGCCGGCGCCCGCGCAGATCTGGTCAACGAGCTTCTGCTTGAACTGAAGCATGGCTGCGGTATCCCCTGCCACGCGGGCAAACCGCTTGTTGATCCGTGCATCTCCGGCCACGTTCGCGACGAACGCGTCGACCACCTTGGCGATGGCTGCCGTGCCGCCGAGTCGGCCATGGAGTGACTCTGGCGCGACGGCGGCGGATGCCGCCGGGTCGGCCTGCTGAACGGGCTTGGGCTCGCAGGCACCGGCGAGGACGGCGGCGGCGAGGACGGCGATCGCATTGCGTGTGGTCATGGCAAGAGCTCCGAGCAAGGGTGAGAAGTGGTGCAGCGTCAGACTGCCGTTGCGAGGAACTGCTGCCACGTCGAGGCTTGGGACTCGGTGGACGCGATCTCGTGTTCGTCGCAGGCCAGTCGCAGGTGTGTCGAACCCATCGGCGCGTCCACGAACGCGCAGTGATGCGGGCGCGTCGTCGCGTGCATGTGCGGCCGGAAGAAGGAGCACGTGAGGCACATGCGCTGGACCGGGATCTGGCCATTCTCCTGCAGCGCACGGAGCAGCAACACGAGGGTCGGGAGCAGGCGCTCCTGCTGCGCGTCCGACAGCGTTCCGATGGCCGTCGCAAGAAACTCCGGCACGTTCGCGGCCCGCCGGCCACCGGTTCGGCCGGCGCGCGTGAGCGTCAGGATGGTCGCCCGGCGGTGGCGCGGGTCCGGCCGGCTCTTCACCAGTCCCTTGTTCACCAGCGCCCCCACCGAGTCACTCACCGTCGGGAGTGACACGCCGAGGAAATGGGACACGTCGCTCGGCGTCTTGGCGCCTTCCGTCGAGAGGAGGGCGAGGATGTTGGCCTGGGTGGTCGAGAGGCCCGCTCGCAGCGCGTGCTGACGGTGCTCGTGATGCACGGCACGCCCCAGCGTGTGCAGCCCCGCCGCCAGACGCTGATCGATGGGTGGCGAGTGTTCGTCGAAGAATCCAGGGGCATGCATGAGGCAAGAGCTTAACTTAGGACTCCTAAGTCAGCAACGGGCGCGCGCTCCTCGGGTCACTCCATCAACGGCCGCCGACAGGCCACGGCGACCCATCCGGGCCGAGGCTTCCGTGGCTCGTCACGTGCCGGGCAAGCGAGAGCATCACCCCGCTGGCCGCTTGACGTCCTTCAGCGCGTGCGCCTTGCGCCCGCCGCGCTTGATCCTCTCCGTGGGAGCCACCTCGATCAACCTGCGGGCCAGCTCGATGCTGCGGCCGGCGAGTTCGCCCGCGCCCTCGTGCAGATCGCGCGAGGTCTTCACCGTGATGACGTTCTGCTCCATGTCTTCCGCGGTCCATCCGCGAGAGTGTCCAATGAAGGGAAACTGCGGGAAGTGAAAACCCAGTTCGCCGAAGAAGTTCATCAATTGCCCGGCGACACCTTGGACGTTGTCCTGGCCGCCGACGATGATGAAGCCAGCGACCTTGTTCCTGATCAGGACCTTGTCGTGCGTGGTCACCTGGTTCTGGACGCAGTTGAGGCGCTCGGCCATCCGGAAGTAGAGGGATGATGCCGCACCCCAGCGGATCGGGGTCGCGACGAGTACCACGTCGGCCCAGTGCACCAGCGCCTCATAGACCACCTCGAGCTCATCCGTCGGATCCAGCTGCGTGATCGAGCAGGGCCAGGTGCAGGCGTGAGCGCTTTTCGAGTAGTAGCCGCGGCAGGCATGGAAGTTGAGCGCGTTGAGCCTGATCAGCTTGGTTTCACACCCGCTGCCTTCCGCGGTCTTCAGGGCCGAGGCGAGCAGGTCGTCGGAGCCGGAGTAGCGAGGGAACTGCTCATCCATCGCCGTCGTCGATATGCCGACAACCCGAATGGGGCCCGGCATCCGTTCGACTTTTCGTGCCAATGGATGCGGCGTGTGCGGCGCTTTCTGCCTCTTGGTGGCGCCCGCCATGTCCACGAAGACCCGGCCCTCTTCCACCTTGACCGGATAGGACGGCACACGGTCCGTCTCGAAGCCGGCCTCGCCGGTTCCGGTGACGCGGTGGAACTTCCACTGGTGCCACGGGCAGACGATGAAGTCCGCGTCGAGGCTTCCCTCCCCCAGTGGTCCGCCGACATGATTGCAGGCGTTCGAGATCGCGCCGAATTCACCGGCGGCATACGAAAGTGCGATTGAGACACTGCCGGCCTGGACCGCCTGCAGCGCTCGTCGCTGCAGCTCATCAGCCGCACCCACGTCTACCCAGTTCCCGGTTTGCAGCATGTATGGTTTCCTTGTGTGCTGTGCGTGGGCGCGTGTCCGGCCCCTTAAGTCCCGCTGGTCTTTCGTCCGTGGTTCAGGGCGAGCTGACGATTCGGGGTCAGCTGCGCGGCCATCTCACCAACGTGGCACCGCAGGCGCCACCGTCAACGACACTCCCAGAACATGTGCGCGGCCGCTACCGCCGAGTCGGACACCCCGGTTCGATCGGTGAGATTCACGCGATGCAGGATCCGCCAACCCTCCGGTAACCGCACGACCTTCCCGGACGCAGTCCCCGAATAGGGACGGCTGCGGGGATTGGCCCGAAACGTCGAGTCCAACTCGACATAACGGAGGACGTACACGGCCTCGATGGACGACGTCAGGCCGACCGACACCGCGAGGCTGCGATACTCGAACTGCGCATCCCGCGCGGTGTCACCAGGGTTGCTCGGCTCCGCATACTTCGCCCGGGAGTACTTCGGAGCGGAGCCGCCCGTGCCCTTGAAGACGAACTCACTGGAGTCAGCGAACATGGTGGCGACAAAGGCTGCCAGCGCTGCACTTCCGCCGGCGCGGGCGGCGCTGGTGAACCCATCATCCCATGCATGAAAGAAGCGCTCCAGCTCGGCACACCGATCACGGGCGACGTCGGCGGCGAGATCGCGAGCCGCGATTCTCGAGCCAGCTTCGCGCGGAGGCGAAGAAGCGGCCGAGGACCCGCCACAGCCAAGCGCCAGTATCACGGCGCTGATGATCGCCGTGACGGTCATGCGCGCAGTCCTTGCCGTCGCCAACGCCGTCACTTCTTGCGCGGCGCCGTTCCTTCGGTGACACGCCACGGCGTCTGGAGTTCCACACTCCCCCACTTGATGCGCATCACGCCGCGCATCTCCGTGTCCGCGCTCGAGGAGCGCGCGCGCTCCGAAACGAGGTAGATGCTGAGCGCTTCTTCCGGCTCGCTGAGGTTCCGCTGAGCAAGTGGAACCCGCCCGACGTCCTGGCGCATGTCGTAGTCGTACGCCCCCACCTGGCCGGCCGCGCGACTGACGATGAGCGACCAGCCTCTGGCCTGGTTCAGGACGTAGAGCGTGTAATGCCCACGCGGTACGGGCAAGCTGCCGATCGCAATATCCACGTCCGTGTCGAGCGTCGTGGCGAGATTGGCGCCAAGGCGCCACACCGAGTCGATCGGAATCAGACCTCCAACCACGGTGCGTCCGCGGGCGTGTGGCTGCCCGTAAGTGATCGCGATTCGCGCAGGCCCCATGTACACATCGGAGTCCCAGGAGTCCTGCACGCGCCATGCCGAGACGTGCACCGCCACCGTTGCAAATGAGCTGGGCGCTACGGTGGCGACGTGGGGCGCATCCTGGCCCCGTGCGGTGACGGGGTGAAGGATCACGAGCGGGACAAGCATCATGGCAAGGCGACTGTGCATGGCATGCCTCCTGAAGGAACCGAGTCGAGAGAACGACGTGGTCTTCAACGGCGGGCGCCGCAGAGAGCCGAACGGACGCGCCGTCCCCCGATCAACATCAGGGCGCGGCCGCGCGTTGTCAAACGACGCTCCGGACGGCCGGCCGTCTGCAATACCACGGCCCGTAGCGGCAGTACGCCAGCTGTCTGTATTGTCGTCGCCTGCTCAGCGCGGTCGCGCGCGTCGCCACCGATCGTTCAGGGCGTGCCAACGCTGCATTACTTCGCCTTCATGAGCGACCGCAATTCGGTGAACCAGTTGAGCACCACGGTGATCGGCGCAGCTTTGGGATTGTCAACCGGCAGCACCATCAGGAAATGGTCACCGTCGGGCGCCACCTCCAGCGACAGCGTTTGCTGAACCCGCGCGTCGCGCAGCAGGAGGCGCGGCTTCTGAGCGGCGCCGGTTTCGGGATCCACGGCAATGGTCATGATCGAGTCCGCGGCTACGTACACCAGGTCGCGACCTCCGTGCGTCCATCGAGGTCGGGTTCCGCCGCCGATCGACAATTGACGCCGCGGTCCGCCCGCCGTGGCCTGAACATAGAGCTCATACAGGCGTCCCTCAGAAGGACTGACGCTGAAGGCCACCCAGCGACCGTTTGGCGAGAATCGCGCGTCGGGTTCGTACTGCGCCTGACCGTCTGCCAGTATACGCGGTGTGCCTTTCTTGGTCAGCGCACGAAGCGTCAGCACGTGTCGATTGAGCGCGAAGGTGACATCGACCAACGTCTCGCCGTCCGGGGACACGTCGAGTGGCCATTTGTAGTTGTCATCGTGCCACACGAGTTCCGATGGCGAAAGGCCATCAACGGCTACGCGGTAGATGTCAGCAATCGGGGAGTCTCTCTGGTAGTAGAGATGGCGGCCGTCCTTTGACCAGACGGGTGACTCGGCAGAGGAGTCGCCGCGAGTGAGTTGCGTCGTCGTGCCCCGGGCGAGGTCGTGGAGCCAGAGATTGGATCGTGGCTCTCCTACGGCGAGGGCGAGCGTCTTCCCATCCGGCGAGAGTGCGGCGCGGGTAATGTGGTCGGCGCGCGGTCCCGCCGGGCGCTCGCCTCCGGTGCGATCCACCCAGACAACACGGCCGTCGCGATTCCACTCCTTCGCACGCACATAGACCAACGTTCCGGTCGAGGCCACGGCGAACGAGGCGCTACCGTTTCTCGGTTCCGCCAGCACATCTTCTAGCACCGGTACAGCGGGTCCTGTCACACGAAGCTGCTCAGCGTCAAATGGCACGGCGAACACCAACCCGCGTCTCCAGAACAACACGTGACCGGTGGCCGAGTACTTGGCGCCAACCGCTCCGTCACCCGCTATCAGGATGCGACGGCGATTCTTGAGGTCAAAGACTTCCACCGCGGACTTGGAAGGGCTGATGATCGCCGTAAACAGGATCCCCTTGCCATTCGGAAGCGGCTGCGGGTGAGCGTGCCCTATCTCTTGCCGCACAGAGTCCCGCACGGTGAGCTCTTGGGGCGGGCCGCCGGCCGCCGGGATCATCCAGAGGCCGTCGGAATAGAAGCGCCTGAAGACAAGCGCTCCATCTGGTGACATGGCCGGATCGACACCGGCATCCAAGTCCACGATGGGTCCTCCGGCAAGCGGGACACGTCGCACTCGCGTGTCGGCGCCGTTGAGCACAAGCAGGGATTGCCCATCAGCCGAAAGCCCGGACAGGAAGGTGTTGGCGGTTCCTGGAATGACACGCGTTTCCAGGGCGCCAAGCGGTCGCGCGCAGATGGTCGGCGTGCCCACGCTGTCGTTTGACTGGAAGAACACCGTCTGTCCGTCGAGTGAGAATACGAGTGAAGGCACAAGGCCGGCGCTGTGCGCATACGACTGCGGGATGGCGAATCTCACTGCGGCGGCCTCGTGACTTCGATCCCGTCCCATTCTCCATGCGAGCGTGAGCGCTACACCCGCGGCACCGAGTGACGCTGCGACGAATGCTCCTCGTCGCCAATGCGATCGCATGCGGGCGCCCGCTGCCGTCACATTGCGCGTTGGTGAGTGGTAACCGGCAATCGGCGTCCGCCCCGCCAGCGCATCCGCGAAGTCCGCCGCGGTGGCAAACCGGTCGGCCGGCAGTTTCTCCAGCGCCTTGGCAATCGTGGCGGCCACATGCGGCGGCACCGTTCTCCGCAACTCCGTCACCGGGCGCGGCGTATCGGTGACGATCTTCATGATGATCTGCTGCGCTGACTTTCCCCGGTGCGGCGGCTCGCCGGTGAGCATCTCTTACAGCACGCTCGCCATGGAGTAGATGTCAGAGCGACCCGTGATCTCCTTCTCGGCGGTGGCTTGTTCGGGGCTCATGTAGTGCGGCGTGCCCAGGCTCAAGCCGGTTTCGGTCATCCGTCCGCCGGCGGCCGCGCTGAGCGCCAACGCAATCCCGAAATCGGCCACCATGGGCCGACCATCATGCAACAGGATGTTCTCGGGCTTGATGTCGCGGTGGATGACCCCGTGACGATGCGCGTAGTCCAGCGCATCGGCCACCTCACACGCAATCTTCACGGCGTCGTCCACGCCCAGTTGCGACTCGCGATTCAGCTTGTCGCGCAGCGTCTCGCCGTCAATGAACGGCATGACGTAGAACAGGTAGCCACCAGCCGAGCCCGAATCGAACAGCGGCAGGATATGCGGATGACTCAGGCTCGCCGTGGTCGCGATCTCCACCACGAAGCGCTCGGCGCCCAGCACCGCGGCGAGTTCGGGCTTGAGCACCTTGAGGGCGACCTTGCGCCGGTGCTTCAGGTCCTCCGCGAGATACACGGTGGCCATGCCGCCCTGCCCCAGCTCGCGCTCGAGCGTGTAGCGGTCGGCCAGTGCCGTGGCGAGTGGTTCGGGAATCTGGTTCGTCACTTCATGCTCGTTTGCGGAAGTCGACGCAACTCAAGCGCGTGATTCGCTGGGGCCTGCCGGCAGCTGGGTTGTGATTGATTGTATCTCTTCGTGGGGATCCGAGCTAGGGCTGGCACTGCTGCCGCAACGGCGGCGAGAGGTTCTTCGGCCGCGCAGCGCGACGCCGCCCGCATTGAGTGGTCAGGCGGGCAGCGGCCGAGGTTCTACCTGGTTGTCCTTGATGGCTTGAATGAAGCCGACGCTCAAGTATATGAACCAAATGCTCCATCCGAGATGGAAGAAACGTTGCTTCAGCCCCGGGAGAGCACCCAGGATCGTCGGCGAGAAGGCCAGAAACCCGAGCGACATGATGGCAAAGGAAAGGCAGGCCATGACCCTTACGTTCGAAAGGGAATGCGCACGAGGCCACAGGAGCAAGGCCGTAAGTGGCGAGAGAATCAACGCAAGGGAAGGCAGGCCGAGGATCCCGTGAAGGGGCAGTGGCAAGGGAAAGAGGCCTGCGCCGGCAATGGAGAATGCATGCGTGACGATTATCCACACCGGAATGGTGCTCAACTTCAAGCGCTCGCACATTCTCCGTACACCAATGATGAACAGCACGCTGAGAATCGAGCAGGACACCAATCCAGCCGTGAAGAGAAATCGGGAAGGCGTTCCAATCGCTCCGAGCTCACTCACTATCATGGAGAGGTGATTGTAATCGCCGAGAACCAGGCCGCAGATGACTGTTGTAGCCCAAAAGGCCACTGGCGCGAGCACACCACAGAGGAGAAGGCGACTGGTGGACGCCTGGGAGGAATGGTTTGATGAGCCATTGCCGACTTCAGTGGTCGCCATCGCGAGTCTCCGGATGCATGACTGTCGTGCGGTTGTGCTGTGGCCGTTTACACAGATGCGGCGCCGCAGGCGCCGCTACCGAGGTTCGCAGCCTGCGACGCCTGCGTGCGCTTCCGTAGCCGGCCAGCGGCACCAACCGTCGTTAGCTGGCTCGAACTCCGCCGCGCGCCAGGGCGACCCACAGCAGGCAAGCGATCCAGAACAGCTGGAGTCCCAGGCGCGGGGCGAGCGACATGGCCGGGCGGCCCGCAATGGAGATTCCGGCTTTCGCCGCCTGGACGTTCGCCGGAAACATCGCGACGAGGAGCGCGACCAAGGCGAGGGCCGCCAAGCGACTCCAGTTGGGCGAAAGCAGGCCGGCGACTCCGGCGAGTTCAAGCAAGCCGGTCACGGTGACTAATGCTCCCGGCATCGGCAATGCCGAAGGGACCATCGCCAGCATGTCGGCGCGGGTTCGCGGGACGAAATGCGCAACCGCAGTGAAGACAAACATGACGGCCAGCGCCACCCGGAGCGCCTCGACAGGCGTGGCCAGCGCGGGCACCAGACCGGCGGCCCCCGCACTCCATGCAATCACCCACGCGACCAGCTGGACGATGAGCGGCTTCACTGCGACCTCTCCATGTTGGGGCTCGTGCGATTCGGACCATCGGGGATCCCGCTGACGTCATGCTCCGTTGCGAGCGGACCGCCCGAAGCCTCGTGCTGCGCTGATGGTTGGTCCGCTCGTCAGCAGCAAGCGTCGCGAAGCTGGCGACTGGCGGATGTTGCGTCGAAGCGGCCCGTCGCGCAACAGAACGGTGACGGACTGCGCGCGCGTCGAGCGTGTGCTTGGCGCTCCCCGGTCGCGGGCACTGAAGGTCCATCAGCAGCTGACGCCGACTTCCTCGCCGATCGTGAAACCGCGCCGGGTCAAGCCACGGGGGAGCATAGGGC
>JANLSF010000533.1:0-3703 GCA_031362285.1 Gemmatimonadota bacterium
GCCCTTCAGCGGGAGCGGCACGTCGCGACCCGTCTTGGCCGACTGATAGATCCCCAGGACCAGTTCCAGCGACTTCCGGCCGGCCCGACCGTCGGTGTCGGGCTGCGCTTCGCCCCGCAGGACCGCGAGGACGTTGCGATAGTACGCCTCGTGGCCGAACCCGTAGACGTTCGGGGGATTCGTCGCGGTCTGTTCCACCTGCTTGTCGTCATCGTCGTAGTCGGCGAACTGCCATGTCTCGACCTTGTTCACCGCGGTCCCGCCGATCTTCACCGTGCCGGTCTCGCCGAGGAGCGTGATCGAGCCTTCGAGGTTGCGCGGGTAGGTCAGCATCGACACCTCGATGATGCCCAGCGCGCCGTTCCGGAACTTGAGGGCCGCGACGCCCGAGTCTTCCGCCTCGATGCGCCGGGCCAAGGTGGCCGTCTTGGCCATCACGCTCTCCACGGGGCCGACCAGCCACTGGATCAGGTCCACGTAGTGCGACGCCTGGTTCATGAACGCGCCGCCGTCGAACTCCCACGTGCCGCGCCACGGTGCCTGGTCGTAGTACGACTGCGGGCGGGCCCACCGCACGGTGGCGTTGGCCATGTAGATCCGGCCAAAGCGCCCCTTCTCGATCGCGCGGCGGATCAGCTGCACGGCCGGGTTGAGGCGGTTCTGCTTCACCACGAACAGGCTCACGCCGGCCTCATCGCAGGCCTGCACGAGCTGATCGGCGCCCTCGAGCGTGATCGCCATCGGCTTCTCGCAAATCACGTGCTTCCCGGCGCGCGCCGCCTGGATGCCGTGCTTCGGATGCAGGCCCGACGGCGTGCAGATCACGACCGCGTCGCACGAGGTCGCGCTCAGCATCTCGTCGAGGTTCGCGAACGAGGGAATCCCGGCCTCGGCACCGAGCGCCCGCGCCCGCTCGGGCACGGTGTCGGCGCATGCCACGAGGGTCAGCCCATCGACCTTCGCAATGGCCTGCACATGATTGCTGCTGATGCGTCCACACCCCAGGAGCGCCAGTCGCACGTCCGCGTGGCTCATGCGTCCTCCCGGAGCGCGATGCCGTCGCCGCGGGAAACGTACCGCGTGCCGCAGGCCGCGCACGTCCCCGCCCCGAGGTCGCTCAGTCGTTCACCGCACCGGCACATCCAACCGATCCGGCGCGCCGGCACCCCGGCCATCAGCGCGAAGGGAGCGACGTCGTGCGTGACCACCGCGCCCGCGCCGATGAAGGCATACTCGCCAAGCGTCGATCCACAGACCACGGTGGCGTTGGCCCCGATCGTGGCCCCGCGCCGCACGAGCGTCGGGCGGTACTCGTGCTTGCGCGAGACGGCGCTCCGCGGGTTCATCACGTTGGTGAACACCATCGAGGGCCCGCAGAAGACGTCATCCTCGAGCACCACGCCCTCGTAGATGGACACGTTGTTCTGGATCTTCACGTTGTTGCCAATGCGGGTTCCCCCCATCACGACGACGTTCTGGCCCAGCGAGCAGCGCTCGCCGATCACGGCGCCCGGCAGCACGTGGCAGAAGTGCCACACCTTGGTGCCGGCGCCGAGCTGCGCCCCTTCGTCGACGTACGCGGACTCGTGGATGAATGGTTCCGGCATCGGCGGCATCAGCTCGAGGGCGCCGGCGTCAGGGCGGCCAGCACGTCGGCGTGCCACTCCTGCAGGGACCGGACGCCGGGCGCACCGGCGCGCAGCGCGACGATGGCGTCGCACGCCGCCACCGCCGCGGACAGCGTGGTCGTGTAGGGCACTCGGTGCGCGATCGCCGCCTGCCGCATGGTGTAGTCGTCCTGCTGGGAATGCTTGCCCAGCGGCGTGTTCACGAGCAGCTGGACTCCGCCATTGACGATCTGGTCCATGGTGTTCGGCCGCCCTTCGTGGACCTTGAGCACGTGCTCCACCTCCAGCCCCTGCGCCTCGAGGAAGCGCCGGGTGCCCTCGGTGGCGAGCAGGCGGAAGCCGAGCGCGTGGAACCGGATCGCCAGCTCCGCGGCCGACGGCTTGTCGTGGTCATTGACCGTGATCAGCACCGTTCCCTCGAGGGGCAGGCTGTTCCCCGCGCCCATTTGCGCCTTGGCGAAGGCGATCCCGAAGGTCTCCGCGATCCCCATCACCTCGCCCGTCGAACGCATCTCGGGGCCGAGAATGGGGTCGAACTCCCGGAACTTGTTGAACGGAAAGACGGCTTCCTTCACGGAGTAGAACCCGGGAATGATCTCCTCCGTGAACCCGACGTCGGCGAGTGACTCGCCGGCCATCACGCGCGCCGCCAGCGAGGCCAGCGGCACGCCGATCGCCTTGGAGATGAACGGGATCGTGCGGCTCGCCCGCGGGTTCACCTCGATCACGTAGACCACGCCGTCCTTCAGGGCGAACTGCACGTTGATGAGCCCCCGCACGCCGAGGGCCTTCGCGAACGCCACGGTGTGCTCACGCATGACGTTCTGGTGCGCCTTCGAGATGCGGTAGGGCGGCAGCACGCAGGCCGAGTCGCCGGAGTGGATGCCGGCGTCCTCGATGTGCTGCATCACTCCGCCGATGACCACCGAGGTGCCGTCGCTGATCGCGTCGACGTCGGCCTCGAAGGCATCCTCGAGGAACCGGTCGATGAGCACCGGGCGATCCTCCGACACGAGCACGGCGCGGGCGAAGTACTCGGCCATCTGTGCGGCGTCGTAGACGATCTCCATGGCCCGTCCGCCCAGCACGTAACTCGGTCGCACCAGCACCGGATACCCCACGCGCTCGGCCACCTCGATGGCGCGGTCGAGGCGGACGGCGGTCCCGCTCGGCGGCTGGGGCACCCCGAGGGCGCGGGTCATCGCCTCGAAGCGCTCGCGGTCCTCGGCCGTGTCGATCGCGTCGGGCGAGGTGCCCAGGATCCGGACGCCCGCCGCTTCCAGCCCGCGCGTCAGCTTGAGCGGCGTCTGGCCGCCCAGCTGCACGATCACCCCGTCGGGCTGCTCGCGGTGCACGATCTCGAGCACGTCCTCGAGGGTGAGCGGCTCGAAGAACAGCTTGTCGGAGATGTCGAAGTCGGTCGAGACGGTCTCGGGATTCGAGTTGACCATGATCGTCTCGATCCCCTGCTCCCGGAGCGCCAGCGCCGCCCGCACGCAGCAGTAGTCGAACTCGACGCCCTGCCCGATCCGGTTGGGGCCGGATCCGAGGATGACGATGGAGCGGCGCCCGCTCCGGGGTGCCTCGTCCTCGTGGTCGTAGCAACTGTAGAGGTACGGCGTCGCGCTGGGGAATTCTCCGGCGCAGGTATCGACCATCTTGTACACGGGACGAATCCCGAGTGACCAGCGGCGCTCGCGCACGGCGACTTCGGTCTCCCCGCGCAGGGTGGCGAGTTGGCGATCCGAGAAGCCGAACCGCTTCATGGCCCGCAGGTCGCCGGCGTCCGGGACCGCGAGCGCCGCGTACGCCCGCTCCGCCTCGACCAGTTCCTCCATCTGGGACAGGAACCAGGGGTCGATGGCCGTCAGGGCATGCAACTCGTCCACGCCCATCCCTGCGAGGAAGCCCCGCTTCACCTGGAAGATGCGCTCGGGGGTGGGGGTGCGGAGCGCCCCCCGCAACGCCTCGAGCGAGTCGTCGGGGATCCGGTCATCGAGGGCCTTCGCCGCGATGGCCCAGCCGGGGCGGCCGGTCTCGAGGGCGCGCAGCCCCTTCTGGAACGCCTCCTTGAA
>JANLSF010000546.1:0-19987 GCA_031362285.1 Gemmatimonadota bacterium
CAGGCTCAGGCTGATGCGCACCTGGCGCGCCGGGTCGCCGCGCACTTCGAGCACTCCCCCGCTGGGGTCGACCGCGTCGACGAACTTCGGGATCCCGGGCAGCACCGAGGCGAAGTCCAGCGTGCGGAGCGGCAACACCACCACGCTGGGCGAGACCAGCACCGACGACTGCGCCGCGGCCGGCAGCAGCGCCGCGCCGCCCAGCAGGGCCGCGAGCGCCCCACCCCGCAACATGCGGGCGCATCGTCCCGCGTTTCCGCGGAACAAGGCAGGCCAATCAGGCGCGCGCAGTGGGGGCGTGGACATCATCCGGGAGCGAGGGACCTGAAAACCGAATGGCCGGCCCGGCCCACCGGGGCAACGGGCCGACCATGGGGGTGGGGAGGGGGGCCGGCGCGAGCCGACCCCCCGGACGGGCTTCAGTAGCTGACGACGATCGTCAACGTCCCGTTGAACACGCCGCTCGACGTGGCGGTCGTGGTCGTGAGGCGGCCGCCCACCGAGTAGCAGAGGATGCCGCCCGCACCGAGGTTCGGCGTGAGCGTGCCGGTCGTCACGTCCACCAATGAGACGCCCGTACGATCGCAGGTGCCGGTGCCGATCGTCTTCGTGCCCACCGACGACGCGAGGATCGCGTAGACCGGCGCCGTGCCCGGACCGTTGAACGTCACCGTCAACGGGAAGGTCACCAGGATGTCCGCGTTGGACGCACCCGCGACCTGCAGGATGCCGGTGTTGGCCGCGTTGAAGGCGACCGTCGTGACGGACGGCTTCGTGACCGCACCGAAGTCGAGGCCCGCGGGACTCGACACGGTGAGCGCCGGGTTGACCGATGCGATGACGGCGAGCTGCGCGCTCGCGACGCCAGCCGTAGCGGCCATCACGATGGCTGCCAGGGCGAGAGCCCGCGTGGAACGAATGAGACCGACCATGGATTGCACTCCTCTCGAAAACGGGTGGACAACGGACGCCTATACTGGTCCGTCGCCCCCTCTAGTGCAAGAACACTGCCGCGCGACTTCTTGGAAGTGCAAGGCGGCAATGCGCTTAGCCGACGGCTTGAATCCCACCGGCCGACGCCAATTGTTCAGTCCACGGCCATCGTGGATATGTCATATTTGTGATGCCGCGCGCTCGTGATTGGAGGCCAGTCCGTCACCCCTCTCGCGCCGCGTAACTCTTTGTCACGAGGCCGCTAAGCCATCGCGTCGTGGGCATTGCGTCCCGGGTTGCAACAACGGGGAGGCCGCGGCCTTTGCCGCACCTCCCCACGCTGCCGCCGTCGCCCGCCGCGCGCCCACCGCGCGCCCACCGCCCGAAACGCCCGACCCGCGCGCCCCCGGGCCGCGGTGTGGGACGGTGTGGCGGGCGCGCCACACCGCGCAGGCGTTACAGCTGCTTCACCTCGCTCACGAGCTTCGACAGCGACGCCTTCGCATCGCCGAACAGCATGCTCGTCTTGGGATTGTAGAACAACTCGTTCTCGATGCCCGCAAAGCCGGCATTCATCGACCGCTTCATGACGATGATGCTCTTCGCCAGTTCGACGTCGAGGATCGGCATCCCGTAGATGGGCGAGCTCGGGTCGTTCTTCGCCGCCGGGTTCACCACGTCGTTCGCCCCGATCACGAGCGCGACGTCGGCCGTCGCGAACTCGGCGTTGATCTCGTCCATGTCGTAGAGCCGCTCGTACGGCACGTTCGCCTCGGCGAGCAACACGTTCATGTGGCCTGGCATGCGCCCGGCCACGGGATGGATCGCGTACTTCACTTCCCCGCCCTTCTTCTCGATCAGCTCGGCCAGCTCGCGCACCGTGTGCTGCGCCTGCGCCACCGCCATCCCATAGCCGGGCACCACGATCACCTTCTGCGCATAGCCCAGCTGGATGGCGGCGTCCTCGGCGGTCACCGATTTCACCGTCAGCCCCGCGTTCGTCTTGCCGCTGGCCGGCGGCGCGGCACCGAAGGCACCGAAGATGACGTTGCCGAACGACCGGTTCATGGCCTTCGACATGATCAGCGACAGGATGAAGCCGCTCGCGCCATCGAGCGCGCCGGCAATGATCAACACCGTGTTCCCGATCGCGAAGCCGGTCGCGCTGGCCGCGAGTCCCGCGTACGAGTTGAGCAGCGACACCACCACCGGCATGTCGGCCCCGCCGATCGGCAGCACCATCGAGAAGCCGATCGTGAACGCCAGCCCCGACATGCTCCAGAGCGCCCACGAGGCCGTGGGGTCGTAGATCAGGTAGCCCCACAGTCCCAGCGCGCCGGCGATCGCACTGAGGTTCACCGCGTTCTGCCCGGGGTACGTGATCGGCCGGCCGGGCAGGAATTCCTGCAGCTTGCCGAACGCCGTGAACGAGCCGGCCACCGTCAGCGAGCCGAACAGCACCTCGAACCCGAGGGCGGCCATCTGGGCGCGGGGAATCGGGCCGCTGGCGTCCGGACCGGACCGGTGCAGGTACTCCGCGATGCCGACCAGCGACGCGGCCAGCGCGCCGAACATCTGCGAGATCGCGACCCGCTGCGGCATCGCCGTCATCGGCACGAACACGCCGAGCGGATAGCCGATCGCCGAGCCCAGCACGAGCCCCCCGATGATCCACTGGTACTCCACGATCTCGTGCACGATCAGCGTCCCGACGATCGCGAGCAGCATGCCGACCGCGGCCTGCTGCATCCCCCGCCGCGCCGAATCGGGGTGCGTGAGCGACTTGAGGCCGAGGATGAAGAACACGGCCGCGGCGAGGTAACTCGCCTGGGTGAGCAGCGTGCGGGTGCTCAGCCCGTCGCCCGCACCGGTGAGCACCGGGAGGAGCTCGGCAGCCGTCACTTGGCCTCGCTCTTCTTGCCGTCGGCGTGCTTGAACATCCCGAGCATCCGGTCGGTGATGATGAAGCCGCCGACCACGTTGATCGTCGCGGACGTCACGGCGATGCCACCGAGGATGGACCCGAGGAGCGAGTAGCGGGACCCGGCCACGATGAGCGCGCCGACGATCGAGATCGCCGAGATCGCGTTCGTGGCCGACATCAGCGGCGTGTGCAACAACGGCGGCACGCGCGTGATGATGTTGTAGCCGACGAAGCCGGCCAGGATGAAGACGTACAGTTGCAGGATATACGTGAGCGTCATCTACTCTCCGGGAGGACTCAGGCGCGGGCCTGGCCGTCGTGGGTGACGGCCATCGCCGCCGTGATCTCGTCATCGAGCGAGATCGTGAGCGTCGCGTTCGTGGGGGCGAGGTGCTGCAGCAGCGTGAGCACGTTGCGGCTGAACATCGCGCTCGCGTGTCCCGCCGTGGTGCTGGGAAGGTTGAGCGGACCCATGATCGTCACGCCGTGCACCTCGATCGTCGCCCCCGGCTGGGTCAGCTCGCAGTTGCCGCCGGTCTCGGCCGCCACGTCGACGATCACCGAGCCGGGCTTCATCGTCTGCACCATCGCCGCCGTGATCAACCGCGGCGCCGGCCGACCCGGGATGGCCGCCGTCGACACCACCAGGTCCATCTCCGCGATCACGCCGCCGATCGCGGCCAGCGTGCGCGCCTGGTCGTCTTGCCCTTGCTCCTTGGCGTAGCCGCCGGCCGTCTCGGCGCCGGGCGTCACGAGCTCCGCGGCCACGAACTTGGCGCCGAGCGACAGCACCTGCTCCCGGGCCGCCGCGCGCACGTCGAACCCGCTCACGACGGCGCCGAGGCGGCGCGCCGTCGCGATCGCCTGCAGCCCCGCCACGCCGGCGCCGAGGACCAGCGCGCGTGCCGGTGGAATGTTGCCGGCCGCCGTCGTCAGCATCGGCAGGAAGCGCGGGAGCATCGTGGCGCCCATGAGCACCGCCTTGTATCCCGCCACCGTCGCCTGCGACGACAGGACGTCCATGCTCTGCGCGCGCGAGATGCGGGGGACCTTCTCGAGCGCGAGCGCCGTGATCCGCCGCGCCGAGAGGGCGGCCACGAGGTCCGCGCTGGTGTGCACGGGCAGCAGGCTGACCAGCACACACCCCTCGGGCAGCAGCGCCGCCTCGGCCAGCGTCGGCTTCGACACCTTCGTGACCACCTGCGCCCCCGCCAGGGCGGCCGCGGCGTCGGCGGCGATGGTCGCCCCGGCCGTTTCGTACAGCGCGTCCGGGTATCCGGCCGATACTCCGGCCCCGCGCTCCACGGCCACCGTGGCTCCCGCTTTGGTCAGGCGCGTGATGCTGTCGGGAACGAGCGCCACTCGGCGCTCGCGTTCGGCAGTCTCCTTGAGGACGGCAACGCGCATGCGGGTAGTCGGTGTGATGGGAAATCGTCAGGATGGCGGGCACTCGCATTCACGCGCCAGGCAGGCGAACCGCCCGGCGACGTGGCACCCGTGGCAAGAATTACGCGCTGTGCAGCCGCTCGGCAACCACTTGACGTTCGAGCCACTCGGCGGTGAGCGCCCAGACGTCTTCGTGTCCGGAGTCCACCGACACGACGTGGCCGGCGCCGGAGCGCCAGACGACCTCCAGCGCGGACGAGCCGAACAGGCGCACCGCCTCCTCCGTCCCGGCGACCGTCACGCGATTGTCCTCACGCGATTGCACCACCCGCGTGGGCGTGTGCACGCGCGGCAGGTCCGCCCGGGCGGCCCGCACGAGCGCCGCCAACTGGGGCAGCAGCCGCGCCGGCATCACGCCGTAGCCCCGCGACGCCGCGCGCGCCGTGGGATCGTGGATGGAGCGATCTTCGGCGCTGTCGACGAGCGGACGGACCAGCGACACGAGGCGCCACCAGCGCGCCCCCTGCTCCAGCCGGGGGCTCAACGAGAGGAGCGGCGCCAGCAGCACCATGGCGGGCACGGTCGGGTGGTCGGCGGCCAATCGGACCGCGAGCGCCGCCCCCATCGACTGCCCCACGAGCGCCACCGGCCGCCCCGAGCGCGCCAGCGTGGCGTGGGCCTCGCGTGCGGCCCCTTCCCACTCGGCCGCCGTGCTCGTCGCGAAGGCGCGCACGGTGCGCCCGTGTCCCGGCAGGAGGGGCACCCGCACCGTCCATCCCCGCGCGTGCAGGAACCGGGCGAGCCCCGCGAGCGACTCGGGCGTGTCGCCGAAGCCGTGGAGCAGCAGCGCGGTGCGGGGTCCGGCGTCGAGCGCGATCGGTTCCGCACCCGCCACGATGCCGTGGGCGCCCGGAGCGCCCAGCCGCACCGCCACGACGCGCTCGAGCCGGCGCTCTCGTGCGCGGCGGATGACCGCCCATCCGGCCGCGGGCAGTCCCACGGCGCCCAGCAGCTCGACCCAGCGCATCTACGAGGTTCCTAGTAGGTGGGTACGGTGGGGTCCACGTCGCGGCTCCACTGGTCGATTCCGCCGCCCAGGTTGGCCACGCGCGTGTACCCCTGCGACCGCAGGTACTCCATCACCGACCGGCTCCGCATCCCGTGGTGGCAGTGCACGATCACGTCGCGGTCACGCGGGATCTCGGCCAGGCGCGCCGCCACTGTGCGCATCGGGATGAGCGTGGCGCCGGTGATCGCGGCAATCTGCGCCTCGAACGGCTCGCGCACGTCCAGCAACCACGCGCCGGCGGCCAACCGCGCTGCCGCCTCGGCGGGGGCCAGCTCGTCGGGCAGCACCGGGGCTTCGAGGGGGGATCCGTCATGGCGCACGCCACAGAACGCCTCGTAGTCCACCAGCGTGGTGATCGTGCGCGTGCCGCACGCGGGGCACTCGGGGTCGCGGCGCAGGCTGATCGTGCGCGTCTTCATGGTCAGCGCGTTCACGAGCATCAGGCGCCCATCGAGTGTCTCGCCCAGTCCGAGGATCCACTTGATGGCCTCGGTCGCCTGGATCATGCCGACGAGGCCCGGCATCACGCCGAAGACCCCGGCCTCCGCGCAACTCGGCACCATCCCCGGCGGCGGCGGCTCGCGAAAGAGGCAGCGATAGCACGGCCCGGTGGGGGTGCAGAAGATCGAGACCTGTCCCTCGAATCGCTGCACGCTGCCGAACACGTTCGGCTTGCCGAGCAGGACGCACGCGTCCGAGAGCAGGTAGCGCGTCGGGAAGTTGTCGGTGCCGTCGATCACGAGGTCGTACGCACCCACGATCTCCCGGGCGTTCGCCGAGGTGAGCGCCGCGTCGTGCAGCTGGAGCCGCACGTGGGGATTGAGGTCGGCCAACCGGGCGCGCGCCGATTCCACCTTGAGCTGCCCGACGCTCGCGGTCCCGTGCAGCACCTGCCGGTGCAGGTTGGTGGCGTCGACGCGGTCGAAGTCCGCGAGCCCGAGCGTGCCCACGCCGGCCGCCGCCAGGTAAAGCGCCACTGGCGACCCGAGCCCACCCGTGCCGACCACCAGCACCCGCGACGCCCGCAGCTTCTCCTGTCCCGCCACCCCGACCTCGGGGAGCGTGATCTGTCGCCGGTACCGGGCCAGCTCGGCCCCGCTCATCGGCGACGCCGCGCTCCGGGTCTGGTCGCGCTCATGCACCACGGTCATCTCGTGAAGCTATCGTCGCTCCGGCGCTCATCGGGCGTCGAGCTCGTCCTGCGCGGCCGCGACCGCGCGCCGCAGCTCCGCGTCGCTGGCCGCGCTTGGCGCGAGCCGCGCGAACAGACGCAACATCTCCCCCTCCACCAGGCTGGGATCGGTGGACTGCGTGCCCAGGTCTTCCAGGGAGCGACAGGCCAGCCGCCGCAGCACGTCCCGGGTGCCCTCGGGCAGCCCGGCGAGCGCGGCAGGATCGGGCCGTCGCTCGCCGAGGGCGTGGCGTGAGCGCGGGGGTGCATCGACCAGCCCCGAGACCGGGGCGAGCGTGATCGAGAACGACCCCGGCGAGTGCTCGCGCACCGCAGCCACCACGCCGCGCCGCTTGAGGACCGCGCACTGCTTCGCGACGGCCGCCCGCACGATGCCGATCCCGCCGGGGCTGCCGTTGCCGCGACCGGTGATCACCAGCACCTCGCCGGCGCGCGCCACCTGGCGCTCGCGCAGCCACGCGTCGGCACGCGCACTGGCATCCGCGGCGGTGGGGCGCACCTCGCGCAAGTTCAGGATGTTCGCCGTGCCGAAACGCACCTCGTCGAGGGCCGCGAGCACCGGACCGGTCGACCGCCGCGTGGGAGGCATCGCGGGGCGCTAGCGAATCGCCTGGGGCAACGGGCGCCCGTCGAGTTGCTCCGCGGGCGTGAGCCCCAGCACCCGCGCCAGCGTCGGCGCCATGTCGACCACCCGCACCGTCTCCGCGTAGGCTCCGGGCTTGAACGGGGCGCCAAAGAACAGGACCGGCACGTTGGCATCGTTGTCGTGCGGGCTCCCGTGCATGGCAATGTTGGCCAGCGACCAGACGCTCCACGGCTGCAGCGTGACCACCAGCTGCACGTTGGTGCGGCGTCCGTCGAACATGTGCAGCCAGCGTCGGGCGATCACGTCCCGCACCGTGTCGGCGTCGACGAGGTCGCGTGGCCGGTCGGCCCGCAGCACCCCCGGCACCTTCCGCGCCTCGCTCGCGAACCAGCGGGCCAGCGAGTCCATGTCGAAGCGCGTGCCCCGCAGCACCTTCTCCTGCATCACGAGCACGCCGTCTTCCCACGAGAAGGCCTTCGCCGCATCCACGCCCTGCGCCTTCATCCGCTCGCCCATGGCGAGGGCGAGCGAGTCGAGCGTGACGACGCGCGCGCCCTGGTTCGGGTCGTAGAGCGTGACCCCCGGGAAGGGGGTGACCCCGTGATCCCCGGTGAGGGCGAACACGATCCGCGTCGAGTCGCGCAGCGCGAACAGCGCGTCGAGGAACTGGCCGAGATACCGATCGAGGCGCAACATCTGGTCGCGCACCTCGCGCGAGTCGGGGCCGTACCGGTGTCCCACGGCATCGAGCGTGGACAGCGACACCGCGAGCAGGTCGGTGCGGCCTGCCAGGGCGCCCAGTTGCATCGACTCCACGCCGCGCAGCGCGAAGGCGAGCGTGAGCGAATCCATCATCGGGTAATTCGGATAGGACGCGACGGCCACCGTGGTGTCGGCCGGCGCGACGTGCGGGAAGGTGAAGTCCTTCCCGCGACCCTCCGTCGGCACCGAGTCGGGCTCGGGATACTCGGCGGCCGGACGCAGCAGCGTCCACGACTGCCCCGCGAACTTGTGCGGCACCTGTTCGCCATTGAACGCCTGCACCCATTCCGGCAGCTGGTCCATGTACCAGGTGCTGGTCGTGAACTCGCCGTCCTGCGAGTACCAGAAGACCTGCTGCTTGCTCCGCCCGATCGGCAGGATCGCACCGCGATCCTTGCGCGAGACCGACAGGATGCGCGTGCGGCTGTCGGCCGCGACCATCCAGTCGGCGAGCGTGGTGCCCTGGAACCGGAACGGCGCCGCCCCCGGCCCCGTGTTCGCGTTCAGCAGCGGGTAGTCGCGCGTGTTCACCCCCTGCGAATTCATGATGATCCCCGTGTGGACCGGGAACCGGCCGCTCAACGTCGAGGCATGGCCCGGCGCCGTCTCGGTGATCGCGTGATCGTGGAACCCGTTCGCGAACACCGCCCCGCCCTGCACGAGGCGCTTGAGCCCCCCGGTGAAGGCCGGGCCGTAGCGCGCCAGGTACGCCCCGCGAAACTGGTCCACGGTGAGGAAGACCACCAACGTGGGCCGGTCGGCGAGTGCGCGCGGCGTCCGGGTGGCGGCCGCCTCGCCCGCTGGCCGCGCGAAGGCGCAGGCGGCGGCGAGTGCGGGAAGGATGATCAGGCGGAAGGCGCGCGACATGACGTTCAGAGGTCGGGATGCCACGACGGCCCGCTCGACGCTCGTCGTCGGCCGGCGCGCGTGGTCGTGCAAGGTACCCTCCAGAACGCGGAACGGCACGCACCGTTGACGGAGGCGGCCGTCCCCGGTGCACCGCCGGGCGCCACGCCGGCTAGAGCACCCGCTCGATGACCTCGAGCGCCGTTCCGAGCTCCACTTTCGACATGACCAGCGGGGGCAGGAGGCGCAGCGTGTGGTCGCCCGCCGACAGGATCAGCACCCCCGCCTCCCGCGCGCGCGCGACGACCTGCGCCGCCGGATCGACGACATCCACCCCCCACATGAAGCCGGCTCCGCGCACCGCGCGCACCTTCGCGCTCCGGCCCATCATGGCGCGCAGCGCCCCCTCCAGCCACGCGCCCGTGTCGCGCACGTGCCGAAGCAGCGCCGGATCGGCCAGCCGCTCGAACACGTGCAGCGCCACGCTCGCCACGAGCGGGCCGCCACCGAACGTCGTCCCGTGCTCGCCCGGTTCGAGCGCCGTGGCCACGGCCTCCGTCAGCAGGATGGCGCCCATCGGCAGTCCGCCGGCGAGCGGCTTGGCGAGCGTCACGATGTCGGGCACGACCCCGGTGCCCTCGTACGCGAACAGGTGCCCCGTGCGGCCCAGGCCGCACTGGATCTCGTCGAAGATGAGCGCGATCTGGCGCTCCGCCGTCACGCGACGAAGAAAGGCGAGCAGCGCGGGATTGATCACGCGCACGCCGCCCTCCCCCTGGATCGGCTCGACGATCACCGCCGCCACCGTCTCCGCGTCAAGCATCGCATCGAGCTCGCGCTCGTCGCGCTCGGCAATCGTGATTCCCCCGGCCAGTGGCCGGAACGGCATCCGGTACGCGGGACGGTCCGTGGCGGCCACGCTGGCGAACAGCCGTCCGTGAAAGGCGCCGCGCAACGAGATGATTTCGTGCTTCGCCGGGGTGCCGATCGTGCGCGCCCATTTCCGCGCGAACTTGAACGCACCCTCGTTCGCCTCGGCGCCTGAATTGCAGAAGAAGACGCGGTCCGCAAACGACCGCGCGACGAGGGCGGCGGCCAACCGCTCCCCGGGTTCCGTGCGAAACAGGTTCGACGTGTGGATGAGTCCGCTCTCGAGCGCGGCGACGATCGCCGCGTTCACTCCGACGTCGTTGTAGCCAAGGGCGTTCACGGCGATCCCGCTCGCGAGGTCGAGGTAGCGCTTCCCCTCGGCGTCGGTGAGCGTCACGCCGTCACCGCGCACCATCGGCACCGGCGCCCGCGTGTAGGTGGCAGCGAGCGCGGCGGCGCCGGGTACCGGCGTGATCGGGCGTGGCTGGGGAACGGGCGGTGTGGACGGCGACGGGGCACGCACGGTGATCGACATGGCAGCGGCCCTCAGGCCGTGTGAGCCGCGAGGGAGAGCACGGTCCCCGCGGTGGAGTTGGTGAGGCAGGCGATGTCGCCGATGCGGACCCGTGAGACGCCGCCGGCGAGCGCGGCGCACGCCGCCTCGAGCTTGGCCGCCATGCCGCCCACGGCCACCCCGCGCGCAATGAGCGACCGCGCCTCGTCGAGCGCCAGCCGCTGCACCAGCGTCCCGTCGTCGATGACCCCCGGCACGTCGGCCACGAGCAGCAGTTCGTGGGCGCCGAGGGCCACGGCGATCGCGGCAGCCGCATCGTCGCCATTGACGTTGAGTCCGCCGGCGTCGGGATCGTCACCGTCGCGGCCGAGCGGGCTCACCACCGGCAGGAAGCCGCCGGCGAGCAGGTGCCGGAGGATGGCTGGATCAACGGTGTGCGGCGCGCCCACCTGCCCGAGCGATGGATCGGTGATCCTCGCCACCAGCAGGCCGGCATCCTCGCCCGAAAGCCCCACGGCGTTGGCCACCCGGAGTTGGGCGGCCAGTCGCTTGTTGATCGCGCCCGAGAGCACCATGCGCACGACCCCGAGATCGCTCGGCGTCGTCACGCGTCGTCCACCGGAGAAGCGGGGCTCGCCACCCAGCGCACGCTGCACGACGCTCACCTCGTCGCCGCCGCCGTGCACGACCACGAGCGCGTTGCGTGCGGACGTCCATGCGGCGATGATCGCGGGGATCAACGCGGCGGCGCCCTGGGCGCGCCCACCCACCTTCACGACCCGCATCACCGGGGGAGCCCCGCCGTCTCGGTCAGCCCGAGGGCGACGTTGGCGTTCTGCACGGCCTGCCCCGCCGCACCCTTGAGGAGGTTGTCGATCGCCACGAAGAGCTGTACCGTGGGCGTGCGGACGTGCGCCGCCAGGCGCGCGCTCAGGCGCACCACGTTGCGGTGCACCACGTCGCGCAGCGAGGGAAGGCCAGTCACCACCTCGATGAACGGCTCACCGGACCACCGCGCGACGAACGGGGCGAGCGGGTCCGCGAGGGGCGCGGCCAGTGGAACGGTGATGGTCGCGAGGATGCCGCGCGCCACCGGCAGCAGGTGCGGCGTGAAGAGGAGGTCCACGTCGGCGCCGGTCGTCGCCACCATCGCCCGCATCTCCGTCAGGTGCCGGTGGTCGTTCCCCACTCCGTATGCCCGGTAGTTCTCGGTGACTTCGCCGAAGAGCAGGTCGGTTCGCGGCGCCATGCCGGCCCCCGTCACGCCGCTCGCCGCGTCGATCGTGATCGTCGCCCCCGGTGCCACCAGCCCGGCCTCGAGCAGCGGCAGGATCCCGATCAGGATCGCCGTGGGGTAGCAGCCGGGATTGGCGATCACCCTGGCTCCGACAAGCGAAGTCCGCGTGACTTCGGTGAGCCCATACGGGACCTCGCGTGTCCCATGCCCGACGCGCAGGTCGTCTGACAGGTCCACCACCGATCGGCCAGCCGCCTCGACCCTCGAGACCCAGTCGCCACTCGCGCCGTGCGGCAGCGCCGAGAAGACGAGTTCGGCGTCGCCCAGCCGCACGTCGTCCGGGGCCACGAAGGTCAGGTCGCGACCACCCACGAGGACGGTCTCCCCGCGGTGCGCGTTGGCCGCGGCGAAGGCAAGATCGAATCGGGGATGGGCCCGGATCAGGGCACAAAGCTCGCGACCAGCGTATCCGGACGCCCCAAGGACGCCGACAGGTATCTTATGCATGATTTTCGAATATTATTGCAGTGCTGCCCATTTCTCCACTCCACCCCCTGCCCTGCCCTTCGCTCCCGGTCGGTGGTAGCGTTCCGCCCGAGCCTCCCACCCCCCACTCCACACATGGCGAACAAGTCCGACCGGCACCGCGCGATCTCGGCCCTCATTGCTGCCCAGGCCGTCGGCAGCCAGGAGGAACTGCGCCAGTTGCTGCTGGAGAAGTCCTGGGACGTCACGCAGTCCACGCTCTCGCGGGACCTGCGCGAGATGCGCGTGGCCCGCGTGCCGGGTGCCGACGGCCCGCGCTATGCCGTCCTCGAGGGCGCCGACGCCGAGCAGCGGGCCACCCTCGAGACGCTGCTCACCCAGTTCTTCCACAAGGTCGACGGCGTGCGGGAGCTGATCGTGCTCACCACCACCGCGGGCGGGGCCCAACCGGTGGCCGAGGCCATCGACGCCGCCGGTTGGCCCGACGTGATCGGGACCGTGGGCGGCGAGAACACGATTCTCATCATCACGCGCTCCGATGAGGCCCGCGAGCGCCTCACGGCGCGCCTTCGGGACCTCGCCAACGTGGACGGGTAGGCCAGCCGACGGGCGCGGAACGGCGGCCGACCGGGTGCCGATTGACCCCACGACCGAAACTGCATAAATTTGCGGTCCTGCGTCACCCGTGCCCGGCCAGACGCCGCGCACGACCCTCCCACATCGTCCGGCTGCCCCTCATGACCAAGACCATTGCGCTCGCCTACTCCGGCGGGCTGGACACCTCGATCATCGTGCCCTGGCTCAAGGAGCACTACCCGGGGTGCCGTGTCATCTGCGTGGCGGCCGACATCGGCCAGGGCGATGAGCTCGATGGCGTGAAGGCCAAGGCCATCGCCTCCGGCGCCGACGCTTGCTACGTCGAGGACCTGCGCAACGAGTTCGTGGAGCAGTTCTGCTACCCGATGCTCCGCGCCGGCGCGATCTACGGTCGCAAGTACCTCCTCGGCACCTCCATCGCGCGGCCGCTCATCGCGCGCCGTCAGGTCGAGGTCGCCAAGGAGGTCGGCGCCGACGCGCTGGCCCATGGCTGCACCGGCAAGGGGAACGACCAGGTCCGCTTCGAGCTCACCTACATGGCATTCGCGCCCGAGCTCGAGGTCATCGCGCCGTGGCGCATGTGGACCATCCGCTCGCGCGAGGATGCGATCAACTACGCCGCCGCGCGGAACATCCCGGTGGCCGCCACCACCACCAAGATCTATTCCCGCGACCGCAACATCTGGCACCTCTCGCATGAGGGCGGCGTGCTCGAGGATCCGGGGCAAGGGCCGCCGAAGGACCTGTTCCAGATGACCACCGATCCGGAAGACGCGCCCACGACGCCCGAGACGGTGAGCATCACCTTCGAGCAGGGCACGCCGGTGGCGGTCAATGGCCAGCGGCTGAACGGTGTCGACCTCCTGTCCCTCCTGAACACGATCGGCGGTCGGCACGGGTGCGGCCGCATCGACCTGGTCGAGGATCGGCTCGTGGGCATGAAGTCGCGCGGTGTGTACGAGACGCCGGGCGGTTCCCTGCTCTACGCCGCGCACTCGGAGCTGGAGCAGTTGGTGCTCGAGCGCCGCACGCTGGCGGCCAAGGACCTGATTGCGCCGCGCTACGCCGACCTCGTGTACGAGGGTCGCTGGTGGACCACCGAGCGCGAGGCCTACGATGCGTTCGTGAACGTCACGCAGCAACGCGTCACCGGCACGATCTCCCTCAAGCTCTACAAGGGCAACGTCACGGTCGTCGGGCGCTCCAGCGTGCACGCGCTGTACGACGAGCGGTTCGTGACCTTCGGCGAGGACGACGTGTACCAGCAGAGCGACGCCGCCGGGTTCATCCGGCTCTTCGGCCTGTCGACCCGCGTGCGCGCGCTCAAGGATCGGGAGTCGGCGCTCGTGCACGCGGCGGAAACAGGTGCCGGGAAGCCGACGTCACCGGCGGGCAAGGCGTGACGAGCCCGACGCCGCCGGCCGCCCCGAGCCGGAGCCACAAGCTCTGGGGCGGCCGCTTTGGCGGCACGAGCGCGCCGGCACTCGACGCGCTCAACCGATCCATCGGGACCGACTTCCGCCTGTGGCCGTTCGACATCCGCCTCTCGAAGGCGTGGGCCCTCGCCCTCTGGAACGCCGCGGTCCTCTCGCTCGAGGAGAGCCGGGTGCTCGAGCAGGGTCTCGACGCCGTGGCGCGTCGCTTCGAGGCGGGCGCGCAACCCGACGAGCACGACGAGGACATCCACACCATGATCGACCGGCTCCTGCACGAGGAGGTCGGCGAGGTCGCGAGCAAGCTGCACACGGGGCGCAGTCGCAACGACCAGGTGGCCACGGCGACGCGGCTCTGGGTGATGCACGCCTGCGCCGCCGTCGATGTTTCGGTGCGCGGCCTGCAGGCGGTGTTGGTCGAGCATGCGGCCGCACTGGAGGCCGCCGGCACGCTCATGCCGGCGTATACGCACATGCAGCGCGCCCAACCCGTGGCCGCGGCACACTGGATGCTCTCCCACTTCTGGCCGCTTGAGCGCGACCGGGCCCGCCTGGCGCAGGCGGCCCGCAACGCATCGTCACTCCCGCTCGGCAGCGGCGCCATCGCCGGATCCGCGTTCCCGATCTCGCGCGTGCTGCTCAAGGAGAGCCTCGGCTTTTCCGCCGTCGCCCCCAACAGCATGGATGCCGTCGGCGATCGGGATTTCATCGCCGACGTGCTGTATGCCCTCACGATGCTCGGGGTCCACCTGTCGCGGCTGGCGGAGGACTTCATCGTCTTCGGCACCAGCGAGTTCGGCTTCGTGCGGTTCGGGGACGGCTACAGCACCGGCTCCAGCATGATGCCCCAGAAGCGAAACCCCGACGTGCTCGAGTTGGCGCGCGGCGGACCGGCGCGCATGCTCGGCGACCTCACGGGATTGCTGGTCACGCTCAAGGGGTTGCCGAGCGGCTACAACAAGGACTTGCAGGACGACAAGCGCGCGCTGTTCGACGCGGTGGATACGATGCAGTTGATCCTGCCGGCGGTGAGTGGAGCCGTGGCTGAAGTGTCGTTCGATGCCAAGCGGATGCGCGCGGCGCTTTCGAGCACCTTGATGGCCACCGACCTCGCAGACTGGCTCGTGGATCAGGGCATTGCGTTTCGCGATGCCCACGCGGCGGTCGGTCGATTGGTGCGCGAGGCCGAAGAGCAGGGGCTGGAGTTGGGCACGCTCGGGCCAGACGTGATGGCGGCGGCGCATCCGCTGTTCACCCCCGCCACCGTGCAGGCGGCACTCTCACCCGAGGCCTCCGTGGCGCGACGAGCGGTCATCGGGGGTACGGCCTTTTCGTCGGTTCGCGTGCAGTTGCTGTCGGCTCGATCAGCTCTGTCGCGTCTGACCGATATCCCCAGAGGCAACGAGCTCCCGCCAGAGGGCTGAGCGCACTTCGTGCGGCAGCAGAAGCCCTCGGTTGGCAGCAACGAGTGCTGCGCATGCAAGCTGCGCGCATCGCATTGATCCGCCGATGTTTGTTGTCGGATGCCTTGCCATAAACCAATGTAGATGTGCTTGTTGTGCGGTGTCGTTCTGCTGCCTATTTTAATATCTAATGTTTTGCGGATAATAAATGGCGCGCTACGATTCCCGAGTTGCTTCAGCGGCGACTGGTATTCCGGTAGGGTGGCTTTCGTCGCTACTTACCCGGGTACCGATCACGGGGGTGAGCCGAGGGCGCCAGGGGCGACGGCGCACCCTGTCGCTCGACGCGGTCGTGTGCGTTGCGCTTGCGCACATGCTCACCGAGCACGTCGGCGCTTCGTGTGAGGCCGCGGTGGCCACGGCGCACGAGCTGTTGCGCTCGAGCGGGGGGTCGATCACGTGGGGGCCGAACCTGATGCGGCTGAGCTGTGACGTCGGCGAATTGCGCCGTCGACTGCGGTCGGACTTGGACCGTGCCGTCGAGGCGGCGGTCGAGGTACCGCGCGGCAGGCCGCGGCGGCGCTCGATCGGGCCTTTGCCCTAGCGGCGCGAAGCGCCGCGCGCGGCGACCTCCGCGATTTCGATGTTGCACTTGACGCAACAACCAGTTAGAGCGCTATTAATGGCGTACTAATGGCGTATTAATGGCGCCATTTCTCCGGCAATTGCAGTGGCTGCTGCCAGTCCGCTGCGCGCCGCGCCGTCGAGCGAGCTCGAGTGAAGCGCTTCACCGCCAAACCAGAGGCCGGGCAGGTCGGTCGCTGCCGTTGGACGCTGCAGTGCATACCCCGGCGCTTGGGCAAACTGGCTGTAGGGCACCCGCTCGATCGCGATCACTCGCGTCGCCGCGCCCAGACTCGAACGGCGCATCATGGCCAGCTCACTCAACGCGGCGCGCTCCAGTGGCGCGTCGGCGAGGTCGGCGGACGCTCCAATCGCGGTCAGCGCGATCAGGTGTTGCCCTGGCGGTGCATACTCGCGCGCGACATCGCTCGCCGTGATGGCGTGGCTGATCACCGCGTGATCAGTGGCGTTCAACGTGAGGGCGCGCCCAGGCAGGAGCGGCCGGTCGCTCGCCAGATAGAGCGTCGTGCATCCGAGCGCGCGCTCGGGTAGGCGCGCGACCCGGACAGAGGCCGTGGCAGCCAGCCGCGCGGCGACGGGTGCCTCCGTGGCCAACAGCACGTCAGCGCCGCGCTCCACCGTGCCGTCGGCCAGCGTGACCCCCGTGGCCCGTCCGCCTTCCACGACGAGCCCGGTCACGGTCGCGGACAGGCGCACCTCGGCCAGTCGCAACCGCTCGCGCAGTTGGGCGGCGATCGCCCCCATTCCGCGCGCGGGAAGCGCGGTGTCACCCATCGCGAGCATGCGGAAGGTGAACAGCAACACGGCGGCGCTCGATTCCAGCGTGCGGTCGAGCAGGATGCCGCCATAGAACGGCGCAAAGAACCGGTCGATCGTCAACGCCGAGAACCCGCGCTCCCTGAGGAACGCGACGGTCGAAATCGTGGCGTACGCCTCGGCGAAGCAGCCGTCGTCGGCGAGCGAGGTCGCGAGGCGACGCAGGCGGAGCAGCCGCCACACGTCGCTCACCGGGATGTGCGACGAGAGGACCGTCTCCATGAGGAGCGACGGGTCGCGCAGCGCATCGCCCAGCACGCTCGTTCCCGTAGGAAGCGCGATGCGCGCCGCCGGCTGGAACGGCCGGAGGTCGAGCGCCGTCAGGTCCAGGTAGTTCGTGAGGACGGGGTAGGCGGTGAACAGCACCTGAAAGCCCCGATCAATCAGGAAGCCGCCAACCCGCCGCGTGCGGACCCGACCACCCACTTCGCCTTCCTTCTCGAGCAACAGGACCGGGCGTCCACGCCGTTCGAGTTCGATGGCCGCAACGAGGCCCGCGATGCCACCACCCACGACGATCACCCGATTGGCTGGAGTCGGCATGGCAGAGGGGAAGGGAGGGGTCGGACAAAAAACGACGGGGCGCCTCGTGAGAGACGCCCCGTCGCGTTAGCTGAAGACGGTTCGCGCTCGCTTAGCGGGCGCCGGCCTTCGTCACGTTCTCCGCCGCCGGACCCTTCTGGCCCTGGACGATGTCGAACTCGACCGCTTCGCCTTCGGCGAGGGTCTTGAAGCCCGAGCCCTGAATCGCGCTGTAGTGCACGAAACAGTCCTTGGTGCCGTTGTCAGGGGTGATGAAACCAAACCCCTTCGCGTCGTTGAACCACTTCACCTTTCCGGTCGTACGCATGCCCAACTCCTCTGTAGATTGTCCAGGGAGCAGCACGCGCCGAGCCCTGCAACAATAACTGTGACTGCGCGGATGCTTCACGACCCGCCGCGCCGGGTCCGCACGCTATCGTGCGATCGCGGCGTCTTTGCCGCGATGTGGGAAGTATAGCGACCTCGCAAACATTCGACAATACCGACTTTCTGGCCAATTTCAGCCACCCGGACGGGCGGCGCTGGCAGCCAACGGAGCCCGAATCCATCTCCCGGGGGACGGCGGCGCTCAAAAGCTGATCGTGAGCTCGACGCCCGCCCACCATCCACCAATCCGGGCCGTGAAGCTCCTCCGGAGGCTGGTTCCCGTGCCCGTGACCCGGTACAGGGCGTCCGCGTTCCCGAAGGTCGCGCCGGCTTCCGGCGTCAGGTCGACGCGGCTTCCCAACGGAATCGTCAGCGCGACTCCCGTGTTCGCCGCCCAGCTCGAGGTCTCGTAGCGATAGCGGATCAGTCGCGTGCGGGCATCGTCCGCGGCCGCCTCACGAGAGAATGACGCACTCGGCGCGAGAATCCAGTCACCGATCGGGACGTCCAGCGAGGCAAACACGCCGAACGTGTCGCCCACGGGCAGGAGCCGGTTCGGCTGGTCGGGCCGCTCGACACTGAGGGGCCGCTGGTACCAGAGCCCGAGCACCCCGGTGGCGTCACCGTCTGCCGTGAGCGGGCCGTCGAACTGCAGGCCCACGTTCAAGGACCCACCCCCCTGGAAGAGGTTGCGCCCAACGGAGTCGCCCGGCGTGAGCAGGGAGTCTGCGCTCGACTTGCTCAGGTCGAACGAGCCGGTCCAACGCACGTCACTGGCCAGTCCCGAGAGCGACAGCCCGCCCAGCACGGTGGTCCCGGTCCAGTACACGCTGGCGGTACCCGTGGGCTTCGGCTGAAACTCAAGGCCAGCACGCACCCCGAGCGTCACGTCGCCGCCCAGTTCGAAGCTCAAGACGCCCCGTGCGCCGAACACGGCCGGCGTGCCCAACGCGAGGCTCTCGAGGTCGATCGTCGAGACACTGACCACACCCAGCGCCGCCGCCTGCAGGGAATCGAGCGTGGCGGGTGTGGACCCGCTCCGACCGTACAAACGCAACGTGTCACCATGGGCAAAGCTCCAGTCGAGCCGTGCCGAGACGGGAGGCACGCCGGAGATAGTCGTGCCGTTGCCGGTGTATCGAAGCGGCGACGCGTTCACCATCAGGCGCCAATCCGGCGCGCTCCATCGATAGCTGGCGAGCCCCACGTTTTCGGAAATGGCGCTGGTGCCGATCGAGTAGCCGCGGTTCATGCTCTGCAGGGTGACCGATTGCCGCACGCCTGGCGGCGGCGCGGGCAGGACCTCGTCTTCGGGGTCATCCTCGAGCAGGATCGAGTCGGCGACGGCACGCACGCGCGCGGCCGAATCGGACGGGGACGGCGTCGTCGCCCGGCTGGTGTCGCGCTTGGTGGCTGAGTCCGGACGCGCCTGAGCGCCCAGCCATGCCGGAGTGAGCGCGAGCACGGCCGACAGCACCAGCAGGCGGTGCCGTCGGCCAATCGTCCCGGGGTGGGTGACCATCAGGGGCATGCGCAGTGGGAACTAGGGGTTGGTCGGTGCTGCGGGACGATTGGCGGCCATCCACGCACGCAACTGCTCGGCCGCGGTCTTGCGATCCAGCGTGCCCGCCGTCACGGCGCCGCGGAGCTCGCGCCGCTTCTCGCGCAGCGCCTGGGCGAAGGCACCCTGCTCGGGGGTCCGCGCGCGCTCCCCACCGCGACCGCGCGTGCGATCGGCCAATGCCGCACGGTCTTCCGGGGACATGCCCTTCAGTCGCTCTCGCATCGCGTCACGGCGTCCCCGGCGATCATCGGGCGACGAACGCTCGCCCATCCGCTCGCGCACGGCCTCGCGGCGCTCGCGCACGGCTTCCCCACCACCCACGCGCCCGCTTCCGGGAATGCCGCCACCACCGCCACCCCGGGGTCCGTTTCGCCCGGATCCTTCCTGCGCTCCCACGGTCGCGATGGCGGCAGCAGTCAGCAGGGCGGCGATGGCGAACTGGCGAAGTGGGCGCATCTGTCGGTCCTCAAGGGTGCGGGGGGCTGGTCCTCCGGGCAGGATCGGCCTGGTCATGCCGCGTGAGACGCCCCGCCAAGGACGCCCGTTAAGGGAATCGGTTACTCCGTGACCCGCACCGCGTTGGCCCAGTACGGCGTGTCACCAAAGCAGCTGGTGGGGATGGCGACGTGCTGCGAGTAGGAGATGATCACCCGCTTGCCGTCCACCTTCTGCATCGCCGCCGCGACCGAGTCCGACCGCACGGTGAACAGGAACTTCTCCGGCATCTGGCCGGGGACGTTCGACATGGCCAGTTCCCCTTCCCACGTCTTGCAGAGCCACCCCTTCTGCGAGAATTTCTGTATATAGCCCGCCCG
>JANLSF010000566.1:0-2616 GCA_031362285.1 Gemmatimonadota bacterium
CTCGCGCGACACCCCGCGCGGCACCGTGGTGTTCCGCGGCGCCAGGGCGATCACGATGAAGGACAAGGAGATCATCGAGAACGCCGACATCGTGGTGACCGACAACCGGATCGTGGCGGTGGGCGCGCGCGGCAGCGTGACCATCCCCGCCGGGGCCAAGATCATTGACGTGACCGGCAAGGTGATCATGCCCGGCATGGTGGACACGCACTACCACCCGCAGTGGCTCACCCCCGGCGTGCACAACACGCAGACCTGGCAGTACCTCGCCACGCTCGCATACGGCACCACCACCACCCGCGACCCGCAGACGGCGACCACCGACTTCCTGACCTACGGGGACCGGGTGGCGACGGGCGAAATGGTGGGTCCGCGCATCTACACCACGGGCCCCGGCGTCTTCAATGGCGAGCCGGTGAAGGACCTCGACCACGCCCGCCAGATCATGGCGCGCTACGCCAAGTACTACGACACCAAGACGCTCAAGATGTACATGAGCGGCAATCGCCAGCAGCGCCAGTGGATCATCATGGCGGCCAAGGAGCTGGAGATCATGCCGACGACCGAGGGCGGCCTCGACCAGAAGCTCGACTACACGCACGGCATTGACGGCTACCCGGGCATCGAGCACACGCTGCCGATCACGCCCAAGTACGAAGACGTGTTCCAGTGGTACAAGGGAACGCAGACCACCAACTCGCCCACCCTGATCGTGGAGTACGGCGGCCCCTTCGGCGAGGGATGGTTCTACCAGACCGAGGACCTGATCAACGACATGAAGCTCCGCCGCTTCACCCATCCGCGTGACCTCGACGAGAAGATCCGTCGCCGTGGCGCCGGCAACACCCCCGGTCCGGCCGGCTTCGCGGTGAAGGAGGAGTACGCGATGTGGCAGCACGCCGAGGACGTGGCCAAGACGGTGGCCGCCGGCGGCCGGATCGGCGTGGGGAGCCACGGACAGCTGCAGGGGCTCGGCATGCATTGGGAGCTCTGGTTGCTGCAGAGTGGCGGCCTCTCGACGCACGACGCGCTCCGCGCGGCGACGATCGTGGGCGCCGAGGCAATCGGGCTGGCCACCGACATCGGGTCGATCGAGGCGGGCAAGCTGGCCGACCTGATCGTGCTCGACAAGGATCCGCTGGTGAACATCCGCAACAGCAACAGCGTGAGCCTGGTGATGATGAACGGCCGGGTCTACGACGGCAACACGCTCGACGAGACGTACCCGCGGCAGCAGAAGCTGACCGTGCAGCCGTGGACCTACGTGAAGCCGGCGGCGGCGAGCGGGATCAGGTAGTCGCCGACGGAACCGCAGGTGACGCGCCCCCGGAGCGAGTGCTCCGGGGGCGCGTTGCGTTCGGGGGGCGTGCACGCCCCTTCCGCGCCCTCCCGCCCAGCGGGAGATTGGCCCAGTCCCGCTTCCCTCGTCGGAGTCTTCATGTCGTCGTCCCGCCGCTCATTCCTCGGCGCCACTGCCGCCACCGCCGCTGCCCTTGCCACCGGAGCGCGGCCCGCTGATGCGCAGGCCCGCACGCCGGCCGCACCGGGCGACCTGCCTCCCGCGATCAAGGCGCTCAAGTCCATGAAGTCGCTGGCAACGCCCATCTCGGTGGACGAGCGGCGCGCGCGCATCGAGAAGGCCAAGCGGCTGATGCGCGAGAACAGGATCGACGCCCTGATGCTCAATGGCGGCACCAGCATGGAGTACTTCACCGGCATCCGGTGGGGGTTGTCGGAGCGGATGCTCGCCGCGGTCATTCCGGTGAACGGCTCGGCTTTCCTCGTGACCCCGAAGTTCGAGGAGGAACGCGCCATGGAGCAGGCGCACCTGGGGCCGCTGGGGTCTGACGCGCAGGTGTACGCCTGGGAGGAACACGAGAGCCCGTGGGCGCTGGTGGCCGAGGGGCTCAAGGCTCGGGGCTTGAGCACGGCCACCGTGGGCGCCGAGGAGACCGTGCGGTTCGTGTTCGCCGACGGCACGGCGCACTTGCCCGGCATCACCGTGGTGAGCGCCACGCCCGTCACCGCCGGGTGCCGCATGGTGAAGGACGCGCATGAGGTGGCGCTCATGCGGCTCGCGTCGAAGGTCACGCACATCGCCTACGAGGCGGCGTGGAAATCGCTCAAGGTGGGGATGACGCAGGACGATTTCGCCAGGCTCGTGTCGGCCGCCCATACGCAGCTGGGATTCGAGGGGGGCGCCGGCGTTCAGGTGGGGAAGTTCAGCGCGCTCCCGCACGGGTCGGTGACGCCGCAGGTGGTGCGCGAGGGGAGCATCCTCCTCATGGACGGCGGCTGCCGCGTGCACGGCTACACCAGCGACCTCTCGCGCACCTTCGTGATCGGCAAGCCGACGCAGAAGATGAAGGACGTCTTCGAGATCGTGCACAAGGCGCAGGAGACGGCGGTCAAGACGGCGCGTCCGGGGCTCGCCTGCGAGGCGGTGGACGGTGCGGCGCGCACGGTGGTGAGCGACGGCGGCTACGGGCCCGACTACAAGTTCTGGCGCTTCGGGAATTCGTGTGGGTTGAAGGCGGCTGTGGGGTGCCCGATTTGGCGGTAGGTTGGTCCGATGCGCGATCGCGAGCTCTACGCCCGGTTGCTGGGGATCGAGGC
>JANLSF010000569.1:0-6167 GCA_031362285.1 Gemmatimonadota bacterium
CAGGTAGCGGATGACGAGGAACAAGACGAGCGCGATGCCGATCGCGGTGAGCGTGAAGCCGATCCAGCTCGCGAGCTGCAGCGGTAGCGTGCTGAAGCCCGTCGCGCCCGGGGGCGGCACGTCACGGTGCACAACGAGAACGATGCGCTCTCGCTGGGCACCGGCGACAACACGCAGCTCTGGTGGCATGACCAGCTCCCCGCCTCCGATTCGCTCGAGTGGGAGCTGTACGACCGCATCCCGATCACGTTGGTGACCGGGTCGAACGGAAAGACCACCACGGTCCGGATGCTGGCCGCCATCCTGCACGAGGCCGTGGGCCCCGTGGCCATGAGTTCGACCACCGGGGTGTACGTGGGCGGGACGCTGCTCGACGGCGGTGACTACTCGGGGCCGGCGGGCGCACGCATGGCGCTGCGCGATCCGCGCGCCCGCGCGGCCGTGCTGGAGACGGCGCGCGGTGGCATCCTCCGGCGCGGGCTGGCCCTGTACGAGGCCGACGTGGCGATCGTGACCAACGTGGCCGCCGATCACTTCGGCGACTACGGCATCCATGACCTGCAGGCGCTCGGCGAGGTGAAGCTGGTGGTCGCGCGCGCGGTGCGTGACTCGGGGACGCTCGTGCTGAACGCCGATGACCCGACGTTGCGTGCGCAGGGTCCCGAGACGCGCGCGCGCGTGGTCTGGTTCTCGCTCGACCCGTCGCGGGAGGAGGTCAGCGCACCGTCGCTCGCGACCGCCGATCGGGCGGCGTCACGCGTGCTGTCGGAGGCCGCCGCGGCCGGGACGCCGGCGCCGCCCAGCGGGCAGTAGTGGCGAGCGGCCGAGGCGTGGACCGTGGTCGATGGGCGTCTCGTCCGCCGCAGCGCGGCCGGCGACGAGGTGGTGCTGGCGGTGGGCGACATCCCCGCCACCAGCGGCGGCGCCGCCCGCTACAACGTGGCGAATGCGCTGGCGGCCGCGGCCGCGGCGAGTGCGCTCGGCGTGCCGATGCGCGTGGTGGCGGCGGCGCTCTCGGCGTTCGGGCAGGTCGCGGGCGACAACCCCGGGCGGCTCGAGCGTCACGACGTCGGTGGCGTCACGGTGGTGCTCGACTACGCGCACAACGCCGCCGCCGTGACGGCACTGCTGTCGGGCCTCGCGTCGATGCCGGCCAAGCGGCGCGCGGTGGTGATCGGCACCGGAGGCGACCGGCAGGATGACGCGCTGCGGGCGATGGCGCGCGCGGCGTGGGGCACGGTGCCGGTGGACCTGGTGATCGCGAAGGAACTGCCGGGATTCGCGCGCGGGCGGGACGTGGGGTCGGCCGCCGCCGCCATGGTGGCGGAGCTGCAGGCGGCGGGCGCGGCGGCGCAGCAGGTGCGCGCGGCCTCGGATGAGCCAAGTGCGGTGGCGGACGTGCTGGCGTGGGCGCAACCCGGCGATCTCGTGGTGATCACCGTGCACGAGAGCCGCGAGGCGGTGCTGGCACAGCTGGAAGCGACCGGAACGGTCGCACCGGCCTAGCCGTGCCACCGGTGCCGAACGTGACCAGGCTCTTCCCCGTCTTCGCGGTGACGGACCTCCGCGACGCCATGGCCTACTACCAGGATCGTCTGGGGTTCACCGTGTCGTGGACGTGGGGTGAACCCGCCACGCGCGCGGGCGTCACCCTTGGCGACGTCGAGATCCAACTCGAAGCGGGCGGCCTCGGCGCACCGTCGGGCAGTTCCGTCGCCTACTGCCACATGACGGACGTCGACACGTACCACGAGGCCTGCAGCGCGCGCGGCGCGACCATCGCCATGGCGCTGGCCGACCGTCCGTGGGGGATGCGCGACTTCCGGGTGGTGGATCCGAGCGGCAACCGGATCGGCTTCGCGAGTCCCATCGCTCCCTTGAATCCCTCGAATGTCGCTGTCCCGTCCCCATAGCAGAGACTCCCGATGACTCCCCGACGGCTGAACGTGCTGACGCTCGCGGCGCTCGCCGCCCTCTGCGGATGCGCCCTCGCCGGTCGCGGTGCGACCGCGACGCCCGCAACCGGCATGGACGTGCTGCACGCCCTGCGCGCGGCCTACGACGGGCGTTGGTACCGGACCCTCACCTTCGTGCAGAAGACCACGATGTTCGCCGCCGACGGGAAGGCGACCGTGACCACCTGGTACGAGAGCGTCCGTCAACCCTCGAGCGGGCCGACCCAGCTGCGGATTGACGTCGGCGACCCCGCGCAGGGAAACGGCGTGCTGTACACGGCCGACTCGGCGCGGGTCTTTCGCAACGGCAAGCAGGTGGTCAACCAGGCCGGCGGCAACGCACTCCTGCCGCTCGTGGAGGGCGCGTACGTGCAGCCGGTCGAGCGGACGGTGGCCGAGTTGCGCCAGACGAAGGTGGATTTCGCGCGCGGCACGGTGAGCGGCACGTGGGAAGGGCGCGCGGTCTGGATCGTCGGCGCCGCGAGTGCGAGCGACACGACGTCGCCGCAGTTCTGGGTGGATGCGGAGAACAAGATGGTGGTCCGGGTGATCTTCGTCCCGGTGCCCGGCGCGCCGATCATGGACATGCGGCTGGGCGAGGTGCGGCCGGCCGGGGGCGGGCTGCTCGCAACGCGCTGCGAGTTCTACGTGAAGGGCAAGCTCGTGCAGACCGAGGAGTACCAGGATTGGCAGGCGGACCGTGAGCTGCCGGATGCCCTGTTCGATCCCGCCTCGTGGAGCACGGCGCCGCATTGGGCGAAAGCGGCGCCAGCCCCGAAATGAGTCGGCGGATCGTCGGCGGAGCGTGCGGGCGTCGGGCGTCGACGATGCGCATCACACGGATGATGCTCGCGTTGTCGGCCGCGTGCGGTGGCGGGGCGGCCGACAGCGGCGCCGGCCCGGGCCCCGGTCCCGTGACACCCGCGTGCGCCGCCATGCCGGGCGTCGGCGTGTCGGCCACGACATCCGGCGTGGTCAGCATCTGGGCCGTGCTGCCGAGGAGCACGGACAGCTGCATCTCCACCAACCTCGACTCGCATTTCGTCTACCGCGTGCCGACCGCCACGCCCACGGGACGGCTGCTCGTGTTCCTCCCGGGCACCGGCGCCATCGCGCAGTACTACAAGCTGGTCCTGGCACAGGCGTCGCAGAACGGGTACCACGCGGTGGGGATCACCTATCCGAACGACCAGGCGGTGGGCGTGCTGTGCGCGACGCAACCCACCAGCTGCCATGGCGACACGCGGCTCGAGATTCTCACGGGGCAAGCCACATCGACCGTGGTGGCCGTCGCCCGCGTGAATTCGATCGAGAACCGCCTCGTCAAGCTGCTGGCGTTCATGCAACTCACGGAGCCGGCCGGGTCATGGAGCCAGTTCCTCGTGGGGGACACGGCGGTCAACTGGAGCAAGGTGTCGATCGCCGGCCACTCGCAGGGCGGCGGACATGCGCTCTTCATCGCGCAACGGTACGCCGTCTGGCGGGCCACGGCCTATTCCTCCGCGGGTGACCTGATCGCGGGAGGGGCGCCGGCGCCATGGGTGACGCTCGCCTATGCCACGCCCACGGATCGACTGTATGGCTTCATTTCGTCGGCCGATGAGCTGGTGCAGCCGGCGGCCACCATCGCCACGTGGGGGACGATCGGCATGGGAGCGTTTGGCGCTCCCGTGAGCGTGGACACGGCCGGGCCTCCCTTCGGCGGCACGCACCGGCTGACGACGACCGCCACCCCGGCAAATCCCGGCGTCGCGATCGGCCCGAACCACAACGCGGTGGTCGTGGACGCCAACACGCCGAAGGTCGCGGTCGGCAGCACGACGCCCGTGTTCGCGGTGGTCTGGCGTTACCTCAGCTTCCCGTAGCGCGCTCGGCAAAGCTGGGCGCCTTCCTGGCCCGCGTGGCCTGCTCGAAGCCAAGGGCAATCTGGATCAGCGTCGGTTCCGACCAGGCGCGGCCGAAGAACGACATCCCCACGGGCAGGCCGCGCACCTGGCCGGCCGGCACCGTGATGCTCGGATAGCCGGCGACCGCGGCGGGCTGCGTGCTGCTGCCGCCACCGCCGGCGTCCCCGTTCACGTGATCGATGAGCCACGCCGGGCCGTTGGTGGGCGCCATGAGGGCATCGAGCCCGTGCCGATTCATCGTCGCGTCGATTCCCTTGGTGCGCGACTGCACGAGACAGTGGCCGCGCGCCTTCCGGTACGCCGCATCGGAGAGCGGTCCCTTCTTCTCCGCCATCTCCATGATCTCCTGCGCGAAGATCGGCATCTCCCTCGCCGCATCCTTCGCGTTGAAGGCGATCAGGTCGGCCATCGTGCGCATCCCGTTGGGATGGCCGCGCGCCGCGAGATACACCGCCATGTCCGACTTGAACTCGTAGAGCAGCACCTCGTACTCGGCGTCCCCGTAGCTGCCCGCACCGGCCAGGTCGGCGTGGTCGATGATCACGGCGCCCGCGTCCTTGAGGACCAGGATCGCCTGCTCGGCGATCGCGTCGGTGGCCGGGTGATAGCCGAAGTAGACCTTGCGCGGAATGCCGATGCGCTTGCCCTTGAGTCCGCCGCTCACGAGGGCGGCGCGCAGGTCGGCGGCGTGCGCGCGTTGCGCGGCCGTTGCGCCGTCCCGGGCATCCATGCCGCTCATCGCGCCCAACAGCAGCACGGCGTCGGTGACGGTGCGCGTCATCGGACCGGCTGTGTCCTGCGAGTGCGCGATGGGGATGATCCCGCTCCGGCTGACCATCCCGATGGTCGGCTTGATCCCCACGAGCCCTTGGCAGGCCGCCGGCGACGTGATCGAGCCATCGGTCTCGGTGCCGATGCCGACGGCGCCGAGATTGGCCGCGATCGCGCTCCCGGTGCCGGAGCTCGAGCCCGACGGTGATCGGTCGAGCGCATAGGGGTTCCGCGTCTGTCCGCCGAGCCCGCTCCATCCGCTTGACGAATGCGTGGACCGGAAGTTCGCCCACTCGCTCAGGTTGGTCTTGCCGAGGAGGATCGCGCCGGCCTCGCGCAACCGGGTGACGATGAACGCATCGCGTGGGGCGCGCACGCCGGCCAGCGCGGCGGAGCCGGCGGTGGAGTCCATCCGGTCGGCCGTGTCCACGTTCCCCTTGATGAGCACGGGAACCCCGTGCAGCGGGCCACGCAGCTTGCCGGAGCGGCGCTCCGCGTCGCGCTCGGCCGCGATCGCGAGCGCGTCGGGGTTGCGCTCCAGCACGCTGCGCAGCGTCGGGCCGCTCGTGTCGATGGCGTCCATCCGCTCGAGGTACAGCCGCGTGATCGACTCGGCGGTCCAGCGCTCCGACTGCATGCCGGCCTGGAGGTCGGCGATGGACGTCTCGTCGAGCTCGAAGGGGACCGGCGCGGCGCCGCGCTCGGCGCGCGCACCGCGCGAGGCCGGGACTACGCCGCGCGCGGCGTCGGTGGCGTCCGGAGACCGGCTGGCCGCCGTGCCGCCGGGGACGGCAAGACCCGCGACGGACGCAGCAACGGTGCCGCGGACGAAGTCGCGGCGGGTGAGGAACGAGGTCATGAGTTGGGGCGGCGGCGGGGATCCGCGCCGGACGGGCGCCCATGGGGCGCGATGGGCAACGAGGGGACCGAGAACGAGGGAGTCCTCCGGCGCTCGCGCGAGGGCTTCCCCTCCGGTATCACACGGGCCCCACGTGCCGTGACGTCCTGCGCGAAGGTCGCGACGAGCATCGCGCGCAGCGCCGGATCGCGCACGGCGAGTCCGATCACGACGTCGTCGCCGTCGGGCATCTGCATGCGTCCCTCGGCCACGTACCGTCCGTACTCCGGCGCATCCTCCACATCCATGAACGTCCACGTCATCGCCAACGAGGGACCGTTGTGCACGCGGCAGCGGGTGCGCCAGAGCACCGGACGCCAGTCGAGGACCAGGGCGTCCGGGGTGCGGGCGCGCGAAACACGGAGCGCGACGACGCCCAGGTCCGGCACCCGGCTGGCGACGGCGTCCACCCCCGAACCGGCCACGCGCATGGTGCCTTCACGCGGCAGCCGCAACAGCACATGACTGGCGCCCATGTCGAGCGCCGACCATTGCGACGATGCGCCGACGTCCTTGAAGCTGCAGACCGGAGCCGGGAGCGAGTCGGTGGTCGGGGGCGCGTCCGGCGGCAATGGCAGCGGTGGCTGGAAGGGGGCAGCCGCGAGGGTTGCCTTGAGGCGCATCAACTGCGGCAGC
>JANLSF010000584.1:0-3002 GCA_031362285.1 Gemmatimonadota bacterium
GTCGGCGCGGTAGTAGCAGTCCATGGTCTCGGTCACGTACTGCAGCGCCGCCTCCACCGCGGTGGCGCTCGCCTCCTCGCCGCTCGCGAGCCCGCCCACGCCGTCGGCGATCATCACGATGTACGCGAGGCGCTTGTCGCCGAAGGGGAGCCGCTGCTGGTCGGTGAGGCTCGTGGCCACCACGTTCACCCGCTTGTGGATGGTGGCCATGAGGAACTGGTCCTCGTTGTTCTTCCGCACCTTGCCCTGGTGCGTGAGCCCGAAGGTGTCAATTTCGCTGTCGAGCGGCTTGCGTGCAGCGGCGGTCATTGCGCTTCCCTTGGGACGACCCGCCGCACCACGATCGTGATGTTGTCGGTGCCGCCGCCGTCGAGGGCGTCCTGCAGCAGCGCCTCGCAGACCTGCTTCGCGCTCGTCATGGCCCCGAGCCGCGCCGCGATCTGCTCGTCGCTCACGTGCTTGGTGAGCCCGTCGCTGCAGAGCAGGTGCACGTTCCCCCAGTCGGCAGGGAGGTGCGTGACCACGGGCTCGGCGGTGTCGCCGCCCAAGGCGCTCGAGAGCACATGGGCCATGGGAGTCCGGCGGGCCACCGCGGAGGTGAACACCCCCTGGTCCACCAGGTCCTGCGCCATGGTCTGGTCGCGCGAAATCTGCGTGAGGATGCCGTCGCGGAAGGTGTAGTACCGCGAATCGCCCACCTGCAGCAGGTAGTAGTTGGGCCACACCCCCATGTAGAGGGTGAGCGTGGTGGCCATCCGGCGGCGCTTCCCTTCGCTCGGCGTCGTCGAGAGCACGGCCTCGTGGGCGCGCATCGCCGCGGCCTGCAGCTCCTCGATGAACCGGGCCTCGGTGGCGTCGGACCGGTAGTAGCAGTCCATGCTCTCCGTCACGTACTGCATGGCCGTCTCGAGGGCGAGGGCGCTCGCTTCCTCGCCGCCGGCCAGTCCCCCCACGCCGTCGGCCACCATCGCGAGCACGGCCAGCCGATCGTCGCCCAGCGGCAACCGCTGCTGGTCGGAGAGGCTCGTGGCCACCACCTGCACCCGCTTGTGGATGGAGGCGAGCAGGAAGGCGTCCTCGTTGTTCGGGCGCACCTTGCCCGGATGGGTGAGGCCGTGCGCGTCGAGTTCGTCGTCCTGCGGCTTGCGCGAAGCGTCAATCATGGAGCCTCCGGGTGCTCATGGCCGTGACAGGCCAGCCACCCGTACGATGCGCTCCCGGGCCGACAATGGGTAGTACCGCCGGCCGGCGCGACGGCTGCGGGGTGCCGGCCGCCACCCCGTCGGGGCTCACTTGGCCCTTCCGAGCCGCTGCCGCAACTCCTCCGCCCAGTTGAGCACGAGCACCATCCGCCTGGCCTCGTCGCTCGAGCGCACCATGATGAACCCCGAGCCGTCGGGGAGCACGTCGTAGTTGGGGTGCAGCGCGTCGGTCACGTACGGTCCGTCGAACACCAGCGTGCTCGCGCCGACCGCGAGCTGCGGCGCGGAGGTGAGGCTCGCGACCATCAACTTGGCTCCGGAGCGGTAATACAGGCGCCGACCGTCGCGGGACCAGAGCGGCTCGCCGCCTCCACCCGATGAGACCGCCACCCGTCCGCCCCCGGGCGCCATCGCGCGCACGTACACCTCCTCGCGCCCCGACTCGTCCGACACGTGGGCCAACCACCGTCCATCGGGCGAGGGCCGCGGCTGCTTGTCGTCCGTCGGGCCCACCACCAACGGCACCGGGGTGCGGTCTCCCGTGAGCGGCAGTTGCAGGATGTCGCGGTTGTCCCCTTCAGTGTCCATGCGATAGACGATGGATCGCCCGTCGCTCGTGTACACCCCCTCACGAATCCCGACGCCACCCGACGACTGCAGCACCTTCACGGCGCTCCCGCTGCCATCGGCCGGCTGCTCCCAGAGGGCGTGCGGCATCGTGCGTCCCGACGAGAACAGGAGGCGGCGCCCGTCCGGGCTCCACTCGGGGCGGTCGCTGCTGCCGTCGCGCGTGATCCGCTCCACCGTCTGCAACGCCAGGTTGGCCACCCACACATCAATCCCCTGCTGTTCCGTCACCTCGAAGGCGAGGCGGCGGCCGTCCGGGGAGAGGCGCGGATGCGCGTAGCTGCGCACGGCATCCAGCAGCGGGCTGGCCACCCCCGCCCCCGTGACCCGCACCAGTTGTCGCCTGGCCCCGCCGCGCATGTACAGCAGCGTCCCCGAGCGGGAGAGGGACGCGCCAACCTCGTCGCGTCGGACGATGATGCTGTCGCCCAACTGCATCGGGGCCCCGACCGTGCGCGCGGAGAGGTTGATGGGGGCCGCCATGAGCGCCCCATCCGGCTGCACATACACCACCGCACCGTGGGCCACGCCGAGGACGCGCGATGCGCCCAGCTGCGGGAAGACGGTGGACGTGCCGTCCTCGAGGTCAATCAGGCCGACCCGGTTCTGGGCGTAGTTGTTCGCGGTGCTGCCGAACACCACATGGCGCCCGTCGCCCACCGCCACGGGCCCGCTGTGCAGCCGATCAGTGTGCGCGCTGTCGAGCCGTGCGGCCCGCACGGGGGAGCCGCCGTTCACCGAGACGCGATAGGTCGCGCCCCCCCCGGCGAGGCTGTTGGCGGCAAAGACCAGTTCCTGATCGGAGAGCCAGGAGATGCCGCTCGACCCACCCGCCGGCAGCGGACAGATGGTCGTGAGCGAGGTACCGTCCACGGCGATCCGCTTGAGGAAGCCGTCGCCGGCGTCGAACGCGATCCACTTGCCATCAGGTGAGAACGCGGGGTGAACCGCTCCCCAAGTGCCCGGCAGCAGCCGCGCCGAGAGTTGGTTGAGCGGACGCACCGCCATCGCGATGCCGCTCGCCGTCCTCACCGTAAAGGTCAGCATGCGGCCGTCGGGCGACAACGCGAGGCTCGTGAGGTCCGTCCAGTCGTACACGAGCCCGGGCGGCGCGGGCAGTTCAAGGGTGGCGACGAGGGCGGAGCTGGGCGCAGCCGGGCGGTTCCAGCCCCA
>JANLSF010000596.1:0-1727 GCA_031362285.1 Gemmatimonadota bacterium
CGCCTAACGCTTCAGGTTCAGTTGCAGCGGAATGAAATAGCGCGCGCGAAGCGCGCCCACAATAGAACGGCTGTCAACTGCAACCTGTTGTTCGGCGGCCGTCACCGCACGTGAGTCACAACCCGAGCACCAGGCGCATTCCGTCGGCGATCGCTGCCATCGTACGCGGACGAAGCCGTCCGGCGTACTCCTCGAGGAAATTCTTGTCGAGGGTCACGATCTGCGAGATGTTCGCGACCGAGTCGGTCGGCAGGCCCGCTTCCCGCGCGGACACCCGTACGTTGCCGGGGGCCGCCGCTCGCGTCGGATTCGTCGTCAGGGCGACGGCAATGACCGTGCGGATCTGGCTCACGTTGAAGGCGTCCGTTTGCACAATCACCATGGGACGTCGATAGCCTGGCTCCGAGCCTGCCGGCTCGGGCAGGGCGGTCCACCACACGGTGCCGCGGCGGATGAGCGCCGGCTCAGGCGGTTGGCGCCTCTTTACCACGGCTCGCGCGGGAGCGATCGGGCCTGCAACGCCGCCAAGCCGAGATCCGGTGGCTCCGCGGCAGCATCAGCGTAGACGGCATTGAGGCGTTCCGTCACCAGCGTTTCGTCATGCTGCGCGATGAACGCGGCGACCGCGTTCGCGAAGAGCTCGCTGCGCGACACCCCGAGGTGATGGGCGAGGGACTCGGCCGATTCAAAGAGGGCGTCGGGAAGTGAAATGGCGGTCTTCATGATCGGAGTATAACCGTGGTCATACCACCCTGCAAGTCCGCCGAACGACCGACGTTCAACTGCGGCCACATGTCAACCGAGCGAGCGGAGCGAGCACTCAGTCGCGTGGCTGGCTGTTGCAACGACTTGTTCGGCATCACACGCTCACAGATCGTCCGGCGTGAGACCCGTTTGCTTCGCGAGCCGGGCCAGCATGCGTGGGCCGAGCTCCGCCCCGTCGTGAAAGGCAAAGCTGACATTCGGCCAGCCGTCTCGTGCGAGGGTCCGATGGGATCCGGACTGTCGCTTGAGGGTCCAGCCGATGCGCAGCAGGGCGGCGAGGACGAGGCGCGCCTTGGCCGAGCCCCACGCGCTCACGCGGCGAGAAAAGTGACGTTGAGGAACTCGGGCACGGCCTCGCCATGCTCCAGTCGCTCGGCGAGGACGCGAAGGGCGAGGGCCTGCACCCTGGCCACGGCATCCGTCTTCGTGACGCCATAGGCCACGACGCCTGGCATCGCGCCGACTTCAGCGATCCAGCGGCCGTCGACTTCTTGCTCGAGCTCGATGGATAGGGTCATGAGTTCTCCTCGGTCAAAGGTTGGTGCCTGCGAGACGAAACCGCCAGTGGGGGCACCACGCGCCAACCGTGTCGAGGCGAGTTCCAGGGCGCCGATCGTACTCCATCGGGGGGCGATTGGCGCCGACCGCGGACATCCAGACACGCGACCCATCGCTTGGTGTGAGGCCGAACGTTGGGTTGTGCTGCGGGCGCTCCATGAGATGCGGCGGCGCAGCCGCCGCTTCCATACCGTGACCGTCAGCACCAACCTTCGTTATGCGACCTGGAGCGGATGAATGTGGGCGATCTCGCGCTTCAAGCCCCGTGCCGCGTCCCACAGGTCCACGTTGCGTTGCAGGTTCAGCCAGAACTCCGGCGAGTTGCCGAACAGCTTGCTGAGGCGCAGCGCCATCTCGGGCGTGAGCGCCCGCCGTTCACGAAGCAACTCATTCATCGACTGCCG
>JANLSF010000613.1:0-6381 GCA_031362285.1 Gemmatimonadota bacterium
CCCCCGGCACAGGTCGACGAACGGCCCGTCGGTGTAGGTCGAGATGATCTCGTCCGCGCCCAGGTCGCCGATGCGCTCGAGCTTGAGCGGGTCGTCGGCGAACCGACGCAGCGACTCGGCGCGATCCACCACCTCGCGCACGAACGGGAGCTTCTCCGCGACGACCTTCCGCATCTCCGCCTCGAAGGCGGCGAGGTCCTCGGGGGTGAACGGCGTGTCCACCTCGAAGTCGTAGTAGAACCCCTCGTCGATGGCCGGCCCGAATCCGATCTTCGCCTCGGGACGCAAGCGGCGCACCGCCGTGGCGAGGATGTGCGCGCCCGAGTGGCGCAGCACCGGGAGCGCGCGCGGGTCCTTGTTGGTGATCACCGTGAACCGCCCGCCCGAGCGCAGCGGCGTCATCAGGTCCTGGACCTCGTCGTTCACCGAGACGGCGATGGCCGCGCGCAGCAGCCCGGCACCGATCGAGGCGACGACGTCCTTGGGAAGGGTTCCGGGCGCGACTTCGCGAGTCGCGCCGTCCGGCAGGGTCAGGATGAGCATGGCTGGGTGCGGCGATCCGCCAGCAGCAGGAGCCGGCGTTGGGGAGGATGCAACGGAGGAGCCGACGCCTCAGCCGCGCGTGCCGAGCAAGGACGCAACGGTGGGGCCGTGCTGGAAGCCGAGCACGATGCCGACGACCACGGTGAGCACGATGAACAGCCAGAGCCCGAGGCCGCGCGTCGGCGGGGGCTCGGGGGGCTTTTGGCTGGAGCGTGGAGGCATGGGCGGGCAGGCGCGGCGGCGCGGGAAGAGGGGGAGCGGCACCGAAGCGTGGAATCTAGTCGCAGGCGGCGCACCACGGCCACGGCGTGCGGCGTCACCGTTAGCTTTCCGCTTCCCATGACCCGCACGACCGAGCCCACGAGCGAGCTGCCGGCGACCTACGACGCCGCCGCGACTGAACGCGCCCTCTACGCCCGCTGGGAAGCGGCGGGCGTCTTCACTCCGGCCGGTGGCCGCAACGCCAGCCGGACGCCGTTCACGGTGGTCATGCCGCCGCCGAACGTCACGGCCATGCTCCACATCGGGCACGGGCTCAACGACACGGTGCAGGACGTGATCGTCCGCTGGCGCCGGATGGCCGGCGACGACGTGCTCTGGGTCCCCGGCACCGACCACGCCGGCATCGCCACGCAGAACGTCGTGGAGCGGCAGCTGGCCAAGGAGGGGACGACCCGCTTCGACCTCGGCCGCGACGCGTTCGTCGAGCGGGTCAAGGCCTTCGTGGCCGAGACGGGCGGCGTGATCCTCCAGCAACTGCGCGCGATCGGCGTCAGCGCCGACTGGTCGCGCGCCGCGTACACCTTCGACGAGGAACGCTCGCGGGCCGTGCGCGAGGCCTTCGTGCGCCTCTACGACGACGGACTGATCTACCGCGGCCACCGGGTGATCCACTGGTGCCCGCGCTGCCTCACGTCGCTCTCGGACGAGGAAGCCGAGTTCCACGAGACCAACGGACAGATCTGGCAGGTTGCCTATCCCGTGGTGGGCGCGCCCGGGCGCACGCTGGTCATCGCCACGACGCGCCCCGAGACGATCTTTGCCGACGTCGCCATCGCCGTGCACCCCGACGACGAGCGGTAAGCCGACCTCGTGGGGAAGCGGGTCGTGCTCCCCGTGGTCGGGATCGAGATCCCGGTCATCGCCGATGCCTACGTGGACCGGGCCTTCGGCACCGGCGCGCTCAAGATCACCCCCGCGCACGACGCCAACGACTTCGAGGTGGGCAAGCGCCACGCGCTCGCCATGCCGGTGGTGATCGACGAGACCGGCACGGTGCGCGAGGTCGCCGACGCGGCCGGACGCGTGCCGGAGGCGTTCCGCGGACTCGACCGGGTCGTGGCGCGCAAGAAGTTCGTCGCCGCCCTCGAGGCGGCCGGCGCGCTCGTGAAGGTGGAACAGCACCGCAACTCCGTGCGCCGCTGCTATCGCTGCGACACGGTGGTGGAGCCGCGCCTGAGCGACCAGTGGTTCGTCAAGATGGCGCCGCTCGCCGCCCCCGCCCTCGAGGCGGTGCAGAACGGGCGCGTGCGCATCCTCCCCGAGCGCTGGGAAGGGGTGTACCTGCACTGGATGCAGAACATCCGCGACTGGAACATCTCGCGGCAGCTCTGGTGGGGACACCGCATCCCGGTGTTCTACTGCGACGCGTGCGGCTGGACGGCCGCGCTCCGGGTGGACCCCGCCGCGTGCCCCACCTGCGCCGGCAGCGTGCGCCAGGACGACGATGTGCTCGACACGTGGGCGTCGAGCTGGCTCTGGCCGCTCTCCACGCTCGGCTGGCCGGCCGACACCGACGACCGGCGCGGCTTCTATCCCACCGACGTGCTCGTCACCGCCCCCGAGATCCTGTTCTTCTGGGTGGCGCGCATGATCATGGCCGGGATGTACTTCGACCCGCAGCATCGCCCCCCCTTCCACACGGTGTACCTGCATGGCACCGTGCGCGACGCGCAGGGGCGGAAGATGTCGAAGTCGCTCGGCAACGGCATCGATCCCCTCGACGTCGTGGCGCGCTATGGCGCCGACGCGTTGCGCTGGACGGTGATCAGCGGCATGGGCCTCGGCGTCGACGTGCTCCTCGACCACACCGACCTCGACAAGGCCTTTGCCCCGGGGCGGAACTTCGCCACGAAGCTGTGGAACATCGGGCGATTCCTCCTCTCGAGCATGGGGGACCGCGCCATCGCGCCGCTCGCGAGCGTGCCGGCGACGGCGCTCACGCGCGCCGACCAGTGGATCCTCGCGCGGCTCGTCGTGGCCATCGCCGAGTGCGATGCCGCGCTTGGACGTGCCCGCCCTGCTGGCGCGGCGTGGCCCGAGGCACAGCGCAATGCCGGGCTCCGGCTCAACGAGTACGCCGAGTCGGCGCGCCGCTTCGTGTGGAACGAGCTGGCCGACTGGTACGTGGAGGCGGCGAAGGCGCGCATCGCCGCCGGCGGCGACGATGGCGAGGTGGCGCGCGTCGTGCTCGCGCACGCCTTCGATCGCGCGCTGCGCCTGCTGCATCCGGTGATGCCGTTCATCACGGAGGAAGTGTGGCAGCGGCTGCCGGTGGCCAAGGACGCCGATTTCGTGGCGCGGGCCGCATGGCCGGTGCGTGGCGGGTTCAACACGCCCGAGGACGCCCCGGGTGACCCGAGTCGACTGCCCTTCTACTTCGCCATGTACGCGGTCGAAGCGATTCGCTCCCTTCGATCTGCGGCCGGACTCTCGAGTGGGCAGCGAGTGACCGCGATCCTCGTCCCACACGCGAAGCGTGAGCGCGAGGACGAGGACTACTTGGACATCCACATGGCGCGGACCGTGCTGACGGAAGAGAAGGCGTTGATCGACAGCGTTTCGCGTGCAGATACCTCGGTCGTGGATTCGTTCACGGGACTGGGATTGCGCGAAGTCTGCCTCGGCTTCGACGTCGTCCTCCCGCTCGACAACATCGACCCGGACATTCGCGCCCGCGAAGCCGACAAGGCGCGCAAGGAAGCCGACCAGCTCGCCAAGCAGCTCGCCGCCCTCACGGCGCGCCTCGGCAACGAGAGCTTCGTGGCGCGCGCCAAGCCCGAGGTGGTGGCGGCCGAGCGACAGAAGGAACGCGAGTGGGCCGAGAAGATCGCGCGGCTCGCCGAGAAGGCCGCGGCGCTCGGCGGATGAGGCCTCCGTGCCGCTCCGGACGCGCGTGGGCCGTGTTCCTCCTCGCCGCCTGCGCCTCGCCGGGCATTCCCCCCGGCGGGCCCGTCGACGTCAAGGCGCCCAAGCTCCTCCAGGTCGTCCCGGAGTCCGGTGCCGTCAACACGGCCCCGCGGGCGGTGGTCTTCCGCTTCGACGAGGTGGTGAGCGAACGACCGGCGAGTGCCTCGCGCCTCGATGACATGTTCCTCGTCTCGCCGCGCGGCCGCGGGATCGACGTCGAGTGGAACCGCGAGGAAGTCTGGATCCGCCCGCAGGGTGGATGGCGCAAGAACGCCGTGTACACGATCATCATGCTGCCCGGCATGTCGGACCTGCGCGGCAACGTGCTCAAGACGGGACGCACGCTGGTGTTCGCGGCGGGCGCCTCGATCCCGGACACACGCCTCTCCGGCATCCTCTTCGACTGGGTGAGGGGCACGCCCGCCCCCGCGACGCTCGTGGAAGCGCTCGACAGCCGCGACACGACCCTGCAGTACGTCGCCCTCACCGATTCCTCGGGGCGCTTCGTCATGCGGCACGTGCCGCCGGCGCGCTACCTCGTGCGCGCGGCCGTCTCGGGGGGGTCGGCGATCGGCGCCTCGCAAGGCAGCGCCCAGCGCCCCTTCGATCGCCGTCGCGCCTGGGATTCGGTCGCGGTGGCCCTCGCCGACAGCGCCGACATCGAGCTCCTCGCCTTCACGCACGACACGCTGGGGCCGCGCATCGGGCAGCTCGCCGTGCGCGACTCGGTGACGCTCAAGCTCACGCTCGACCAGCCGCTCGCCCTCGACCAGGTGCTCGCCCGCGGGCAGTTCACCCTCCTCACGCGCGACTCGCAGCCCGTGTTCATCGACTCGGTGTTCACCGCGACCGCCTTCGTCGAGTGGGAGAAGAAGGCGGCCGACAGTGTCAGCGCGGCCCGCGCCCGGCGCGACTCGTTGGCCCGCCGCGACTCGGCCGCGCGGCCGGCCGCTGGCGCACGGCGTGACACCGCCGTGCGCGCACCCGGCGCACCCGCGGCCCCTCCTCCCAACGCGCCGCCGCGTGGCGTTCGCGTCACCGCGCCGACGCTTCCCTCCCCCGCCGCCGCGCCCACGCGCCCGGACTCGGCCGCCGACAGCACCAAGCGTGTCCTGCCGCCCAAGCCGAGCAAGCCGATCCCGGTGAGCGAGTACGTGATCCGGCTCGGGAGCCCGCTCGAGTCCCAGGCGCAGTACCGGCTCAAGATCAGCGGCGCCCGCGGGCTCCTCGGGGCCAGCCGGCCCAGCGAGCGCGCCTTCGGTTCGCCGAAGGCGGCGAGCAAGGACTCGACCGGTGCCGTGAAGGGCGGTCCAACACCGGGCCCGGTGCGTCCCGGCGCGGGCGCGCCACCGGCCGTCTCTCCCACGCCACCTCGCGACAGCGCAACGCCTCCGCGCAAGCCGCCCGACCAGGCGCGGCACCGATGACCGACCTGCGCCGGGCGCTGCCCTCCGTGGCGGCGCTGCTCGAACGCCCCGCCGTGCGCGACATGCTCGACCACACCCCGCGCGCCCTGCTCACCGACGCCATTCGCGCCGTCGTCGAGGCGGCGCGGCAGGACGCGGCGCACCCGCTCGTCGACGCGGCGTGGGATGAGCGCATTGCGAACGAGGTGGCGCGCCGCGAGCGCCCGTCGCTCCGCGAAGTGCTCAACGCCACGGGGGTGGTGCTGCACACCAACCTCGCGCGCGCACCGCTCGCGACCGTCGCGCTCGAGGCCATCACGGCGGCGGCGCGCGGGTACGCCAACCTCGAGTACGACCTCGAGCACGGCGAACGCGGCTCCCGCTACGTCCACTGCGTCGGCTTGCTCACCGAGCTCACCGGCGCCGAGGATGCCCTCGTGGTCAACAACTGCGCCGGGGCCCTCGTGCTCGCGCTCGCCGCCTGTGCGCACGGGCGGCAATCGGTGATCTCGCGCGGGGAGCTGATCGAGATCGGCGGCGCCTTTCGCGTGCCCGAGATCATGGAAGCGGCGGGCACGACGCTCGTCGAAGTCGGCACCACCAATCGCACCCGCCTCGACGACTATCGCCGCGCCATCACGCCGCAGACCGGCGCCCTGGTCAAGGTGCACCGGTCGAACTTCACCGTCGACGGCTTCGTGTCCGAGGTGACGACGCGCGAGCTCCTGCCGCTCGCTCGCGAGCACGACCTCCCCGTCATCGAGGACTTCGGCAGCGGGCTGATGCTGTCGCTCGAGCCGCTCGGCCTCGTCGGCGAGCCGACGGTCCGCGACGTCGTCGCGGGCGGGGCCTCGATCGTGCTCATGAGCGGCGACAAGCTGCTGGGCGGCCCGCAGGCCGGCATCGTGCTCGGGACGCGCGCCCTCGTGAGCCGGCTGCGTGCCCATCCCCTCGCGCGATCCTATCGCGTGGACAAGCTGACGCTGGCCGCGCTTGGCGCCACCCTCGCGCTCTACCGCGACCCGGCGCGCGCCGTCCGCGAGATCCCGGTGCTGGCGCTCCTGGCCGAGCCGGCGGAGCGCCTCGCGCTTCGCGCCCGCGCCATGGCCGACGCGCTGGTGGCCGCCGGGATCGTCGCCGGCATCGCATCCTCCGAGGGCGCCGTGGGCGGCGGCGCCTTTCCGGCCGCGCGGCTGCCATCGTGGAGTGTCACGCTCGACGGCGACGCGGTGGCGCTCGAGGC
>JANLSF010000624.1:0-2402 GCA_031362285.1 Gemmatimonadota bacterium
GGCGAGGGCAAGAAGTCGGTTGCGATCGAAGTCACGCTGCAGCCCCGCGGGGCTGCGATGACGGACGTTGAGATCGAGGCGGTTGCCTCCTCCATCGTGAAGTCTGTGGGCAAGGCGACGGGCGCGACGCTGCGCAGCTGACGTGGATGCGGCTCCGGAAGCCAAGGCTTCGGAGCGATGTCAAACACCTGGTTGTGGCCGCGGCTAGCTGCTGAGCTGGCCGTGGGTTCCCGCACAAACCCAACCGCGAGTCATTCTCGGGTAAGCGGAGCGCATCCCGAGAATCTCTGTTGAAAGGTCGTGGGGATTCGATCGAGTTCCTCCGCCGCGAGAACCGAGATCCCCGGGATGAACCCACGGCTGTCCGGTTTATTTTTGGTGGACGGGTTGCATGACGCGGATTCTATTCGGTTCCGAGCACTTGGCGGTGTTTCGGGACACGGATGGAGATCAGCGTCATGCGTCACCACAATACTGTATTTCACGGACTTCTGAAGCATGTGCCGTGGGGCGCGTTTGACCGGCTGGTGGCGGAGCACGGGGCCGATGCGCGAGTGCGGAAGCTTTCGACGCGGAGCCAGCTGACAGCGCTGCTTTATGGCCAGCTCTCGGGATCGGCCAGCTTGCGCGAGATCGAGACCGGGCTGGCAAGCCATTCGACCCGCCTCTATCACCTCGGCGCGCGCGAGGTCTCGCGCTCGACGCTGGCCGATGCCAACCGCCTGCGCTCACACGAGGTGTTCTCGGGCCTTCTGGCGCAGATGATGGGCCAGCTCGGCCGCTCGGCGCGCCGCCCGGTCGGGGAGGCGGTGCGGCTGATCGATTCCACCGGGGTCAGGCTCTCGGAGATGGCGGCCGATTGGGCGCGGTTCTCGCAGGGCGTCTGCGGGGCCAAGGCGCACGTGATCTACGATCCAGACGCGGACACCCCGCTCTATCTCGACGTCACGCCGGCGAAGATCAATGACATTCTTCCAGCCCGCACCATGCCGGTCGAGCCGGGCGCAACCTACGTGTTCGACCTTGGATACTATGACTTTGGCTGGTGGGCGAAGCTCGATGCTGCGGGCTGCCGCTTCGTCACGCGCCTCAAGCGCAATACGCATCTCTCCGTCGTCGAGGAGCGCACCCTGCCTGAAGAGAAGCAGGACGGATCTGCTGGTTCGCAGATCATCCACGACCGCGTCGGCTTCCTGCCGACGCGCCTCGCCCGCCAGCGCATCAACCCGATGCAGGATCCAGTGCGCGAGATCGGCGTCGTCATCGAGGGCGGCAAGATGCTGCGCGTCTTCACCAACGATCTCGACGCCCCGGCGCGCGAGATCGCCGATCTCTACAAGCGCCGGTGGGCCATCGAGCTGTTCTTCCGATGGGTGAAGCAGACCCTGAAGATCAGGCACTTCCTTGGCGCCTCGGAGAACGCCGTGCGCATCCAGATCGCCGTCGCCCTGATCGCCTACATCCTGCTGCGTCTCGCACACCAGACGGCCCGGAACATCGAAAGGCCGCTCGCCTACGCCAGGCTCGTCCGCACCAACCTCATGGAAAAACGCGCCCTCGACCGCCTGCTCGAACCCCCGCCGCCAACAATAGACCAAGATCAAAACCAGCTCATCATGGATCTCGTCCATGCCTGAACCGGACAGCCGTGGGACGAGCCCGAGGATGACTCGTGGAGAGAGTTGCGAGCCAGCCTCGTGCTTCGACGGGCGGTCGCTACGCGACCTGCTCACCATGAGGCCTTCTTCGTTGTTGTTGTTGTTATTGTTATCAGCGGTCGCGATGGCGAAGGAGAAAGAGGCGCTTGTGCGCCGAGTACGGCTGCTTCCGGCAGCCAGAGTTGTTTCCTTGAGCTTGCCGCTCTCCGTGCAGGGCAGAGCCTCCGGCGTCGCGTCGCTGTGGCATTCAGGGGCATGACGGATGAGGCGCATCGAGCAGATCGAGGCAGCGTGGGACACGAGCATCGCAAGGCCACGCAGCAGCGCATTGATCCAGCGATCAAGCGGCGAAGGGTTTCCTAGTCCAGTTTGCGTGGCTTTGTGCCGTGTCATGGCGAGGATTATCGCTCAGGTTCGGCCCCATACAGTTCGAATACGGAGTTTCGCTGTCGATTGTGCGGAATGCACTGGAATTGGCGGGGTTGAGGCGCACCAACCGGTCTAACGCTCGCCCGAACTCACCACCGTTATGGCCATCTGCGCTGTCATTCCGGGCCCCGGCCTTCGCCGGGGCAAACTCCGCGAAGCGCAGACCCGGAAACCAGAGGCTGCGTGCGTGGGTGTTGGAACAGGGTTGTCGAGATAGGTGCGCTTGTGGCTCCTGGGTTCCGGATAGCTGCTTCCGCCTTCGCTACGCTTCGGTGCGACAAGGCGCGCTTTCCGGAATGACAGGCGTAGGTGGGG
>JANLSF010000650.1:0-4614 GCA_031362285.1 Gemmatimonadota bacterium
AGGGGCGTCATGGCCGGGGCGAGGGTCGAGGAGTTGGCAACGCGCGTCACGCACGGGTGGGACACTTGCCGCGTGCCCCCGGAAACTACACGCACCCTGTTTCCCCTGCGCTGGCACGCGCGCGCTCCCCCCGGCGCCGGGGTGACCCGACTGGCCGTCGGTGGTGTCGCGCTGCACTATTCGGGGGCGCGTTCCCCCGTCCCGCGGCCGGGGTTCGTGGCCGCTGGCCGTTGCTGAGGCTGTGCTCTTGCCACCGTCCATCACTCATCACACGAGACTCGACGTGATTCCCACTCGTGCGTGCGCGCGATTCGTTCGCCCGGCGGCGCTGCTCCTGTCGCTCGTCGCCACGCGCGCGGCGGCCCAGCCAGCGCCCACGTCATCGCTCTGGTTCCGCCAGCCCGCCTCCGAATGGAATCGCGCCCTGCCGGTGGGCAACGGCCGCCTGGGCGCCATGGTCTTCGGTGGCACGGGTCAGGAGCACATCCAGCTCAATGAAGAGACGCTCTGGACCGGCGGCCCGTACGACCCGGTGGTGAAGGGGGCGAGCGCCGCGCTGCCGGAGATCCGGCGGCTGCTCTTCGCCGGTGACGTGCCCAAGGCGCACGACCTGTTCGGGCGCACGATGATGGGGGTGCCGTATGAGCAGATGAAGTACCAGCCGTTGGGCGACCTGCTGATCACCTTTCCGGGCCACGACAGCGTCACCCGCTACCGCCGCGAACTGCTGCTCGATTCGGCCATCGCGCGCGTCTCGTACGTGGTGCAGGGGGTGACGTACACGCGCGAGGTGTTCGCGAGCGCTCCGGACCAGGCGATCGTCATTCGCCTGTCGGCCAGCCGGCCGGGGGCGCTCACCTTCTCGGCCACGCTGCACGGCGTGCGCAACCCGGCACACTCCAACTACGGCACCGACTACTTCCAGATGGACGGCGTGGCGCCCGCCGGGCTCAGGCTCACGGGCAAGAACTCCGACTACCTGGGCATCCCCGGCAAGCTCCGGTACGAAGCGCGACTCACCGCGCAGGCCGACGGTGGGCGCGGCACGGTGAGCGTGGATTACCGGACGCTCCGGGTGACGGGCGCCGACGCGGTCACCATCGTGCTCGCCGCGGCGACGAGCTTCGTGAACTACAAGGACGTGAGCGGCAACCCCGCCGAGCGCGTCCGCGCGGTGCTCGAGCGCATGTCGGCACGCGCGTACCCCGCCGTGCTGCGCGATCACGTCGCCGAGCATCAGACGTGGTTCGGCCGTGTTCACCTGGCGCTGCACGGCACGAGCGCCGACGTGCTGGCGCTGCCCACCGATGAACGGATCAAGCGCTTCGCCAGCGCGAGCGACCCCGATCTCGCGGCGCTCACCTACCAGTTCGGCCGCTACCTGCTCGTGGGCAGCTCGCGCCCCGGCACCGAGGCCGCGAACCTGCAGGGGATCTGGAACGACAACCCCAACCCGTGGTGGGACGCGAAGTACACGATCAACATCAACCTCCCCATGAACTACTGGCCCGCCGAGACCGGGAACCTGGGCGAGCTGGTGGGGCCGCTGGAGCAGCTGGTGCGCGACGTGGCGGTGACCGGTGCGGCCACCGCGCGCGAGCATTGGGGCGCCCGCGGCTGGGTGGTGCACCAGAACACCGATCTCTGGCGCGCGACCGCCCCCATGGATGGCCCGTCGTGGGGAGCGTGGCCGGTGGGCGGGGCGTGGCTCATGACGAACCTGGTCGAGCGCTACCGCTTTTCCGGCGACAGCGCCGACGTGCGCCGCATCTACCCGTTGTTGCGCGACCAGGTGCGCTTCCTGCTCGACGTGCTCGTGCCGTATCCCGGCAAGGGATGGCTGGTCACCGCGCCGTCGAACTCTCCCGAGAACTACCCCGCGTGGCCGGGGAACGGCGAGTTCTTCGACGAGGTGAGCGGGATCTCGCTGACGGCGCGCACCATGGCCGCCGGCCCCACCATGGACATGCACATCATCCGCGACCTCTTCGGCGCCTTCGACGAGGCGGCCACCCTGCTCAGGACCGACAGCGCGCTCGCGCGCGACGTTCGCTCGGCGCGCGCGCGGCTGGCGCCGAACCAGGTGGGCAAGCACGGCCAGCTGCAGGAGTGGCTGGAGGACTGGGAGGATGTCGAACCGGAGCATCGCCACCTGTCCCCCCTATGGGGACTGTATCCCGGGAGCGAGATCACGCCGGAGCGCACGCCGGCGCTGGCGGCGGCCGCGGCCGTGACGCTCGACCGGCGCGGCACCGGGGGATGCGGCTGGTCGTACGCCTGGAAGATGGGGTTGCGCGCTCGGCTGTACGACGGGGAGAAGTCGCTCGAGCAGTTGCGCGCCCATCTCACCAAGTCGTCGCTGCCCAACCTGTTCTCGCTCTGCGGGCGAGCGCTGCAGGTGGACGGCAACCTGGGCGGCACGGCCGCCATCGCGGAGATGCTGCTGCAGTCGCACCAGGACGCGATCCGCCTGTTGCCGGCCCTGCCCGCCGACTGGCGCGATGGTGCCGTGCAGGGTCTGCGCGCGCGCGGCGGGTTTGACGTGGATCTCGCGTGGGCGAACGGGCGGGCAACCCGCGCCACGATTCGTGCGCATGCCACCCGCAGCTGCCGCGTACAGGCGGTCGGCCGCATGACGGTCACGCTGGATGGGAAGCGCGTGCGCACGGTGCAACGGGGCCCCGAGACCATCGAGTTCGCGGCGGACGCGGGGCGGAGCTACGTTCTCGCGTTCAGCTCCGCCCAGTAGGGCGCCACGTCCTTCGTTGTCGTCCGGTGCGCGCCGTTCATTGATCAGCCCACAGGAGAATTGCCATGCGACTCCTCTCGAGCGTGTTCGTGCTTGCCGTGGTCCTGATATCCGCCTCCGCGTCGGCGCAGAGCTGGACCCCGGAGCAGCAGGAACTCTGGAAGCTCGAGGAGGAGATCTGGCAGCGGGACGTCTCGAAGGATGTGGGCTGGGTGAGCACGTACATGCACCCGGATGCGACTTCGTGGGGGATCGATCAGCCGGTACCCCGGAACAGGGCGTCGGTCGCGAAATGGGACAAGTACGCGTACGGCAACTCCACGGTCCTTGAGCACGAGCTCTTTCCTCTCTCCATCGTCATCTCGGGTGACGTCGCCATCGTGCATTTCCGCTATAGGTCCGCCAGCGAGAATGCCCGGAAGGAGCGCGAGGTCACGACGGGCCGGTACACTGACGTGCTCGTCAGGAAGGGCGGGCGCTGGCTCATCCTCGCGACCGTCGGCGGCGACGATCCCAGGAGCGGCAAGTGAACGGGTGGCCGACACGGCGGGGCGCTCGACCATGACCAGCATCGCGCAGCCAGCTGCGCCACCGCCGCGCCACCCCCGCTTCGTGCGCCTCACGCACTGGCTCACCACGGTCGCGGTGTGCGCGCTGCTGGTGAGCGGCGGCGAGCTCGTCCTGTCGCACCCGCGCTTCTACTGGGGCGAGGTCGGCAACGTGAACATGCGGCCGGCGTTCTCCATTCCCGTGCCGGCGTCGCGACGTACGGTGCCCACGGGCTACAAGATCTTGCTGCGCGACCAGAACGGGTGGAGCCGCTCCCTGCACTTCCAGGCGGCCTGGCTCGTGCTCTTCGCGGGGCTCGCCTACCTCGTTGCCGGCGCGCGCACCGGTCACTTCCGGCGCGACCTCGTGCCCGGGGCGGCGGATCGATCGTGGCGCGCGCTGCGCACGGCCATCGCCGAGCATGCGCGGTTCACCCCGTCGTCGTTCGGCGATCCCTGGTCGTACAACGTGCTGCAGCGGCTCGCCTACCTCGCCATCGTCTTCGCCCTCTTTCCGCTCGTCGTCTGGACGGGGCTGGCCATGGCCCCCGGGTTCACCGCCGTGTTCCCGTGGACCGTGGACCTCCTCGGCGGACGCCAGTCGGCGCGCACGCTGCACTTCGGTGCCACGATCGCCATGATCCTCTTCACCATTGCCCACCTCACGATGATCATCCTCGCCGGGTTCCGTGCGCGGGTCGGCCCGATGATCACCGGTTCTGCGGAGGAACGCCCATGAGCAGCCTCACTCGTCGCGCCCTTCTGGCCAGCGGCGTGGTGGCCGCCGGTGCTGCCGTCGGCACGGCGCTCGCCGCGGCCGGTCGGCGCTTTGGCCTCGTGCCTCCCGACTCGGGCGGCTTCTACGGGCCGGGCGCAACGCTGTCCTACGCATCGCACCGCCTGTTCGGACGCCACGCGATGGCGCGCGAGTTCCCGCGCAGCGCGATCTCGGCGCAGCCGTTCGCCAACGAGATCTCGCCACCGACCGTGGCGTTCACGCGTCATCAGGCGGCGAACTTCGCGACGTGGCAGCTCACGGTAGAGGGGCTCGTTGAGCGCCCGGCGACGTTGTCGCTCGCCGAGCTTCGCACGATGGGAGTGCAGTCCCAGATCACCGAGGTGACGTGCGAGGAAGGATGGTCGTACGTGGCCGAATGGACCGGCACGCCGCTGTCGATGGTGCTGAATGCGGCCGGCGTCCGCCCCAAGGCGCGATACCTGGTCTACTACTCGTCCGATCCGGACTGGTGGGAGAGCGTCGACATCGACGAAGCGTTGCACCCGCAGACGCTGCTGGCGTGGGGGATGAACGGTGCG
>JANLSF010000660.1:0-1579 GCA_031362285.1 Gemmatimonadota bacterium
CCAGGGGGTCGATCCGGTCATCCGGGCCCTCGAGCTCGGCGCCGTCGACTTCGTGCGCAAGCCGTCGGGCCCGATCTCGCTCGACCTCGAGACGGTGCGCGGTCGGCTCCTGGCGGCGCTCCGGGCGGCGCGCGAGTGGAACCTCGATGGCGTCCCGATGCTCGCGCGCGCGGTGCCGCGACCCGCCGCGCCGCGCCGGATGCCCACCGGAGGCGCGGCGCGCATCGTCTGCATCGCCTCGAGCACCGGCGGTCCGCGCGCCCTCTGCGACGTGGTCCCGCGACTGCCCGCGGACCTCGACGCCGCCGTGGTGGTGGTGCAGCACATGCCCGCCGGGTTCACCCGCTCGCTGGCGAGCCGCCTCGACGGCCTCTCGCACCTCGCGGTGTGCGAGGCCGAGGACGGGCAGCGCCTCGCACACGGGCATGCGTACCTTGCGCCCGGCGGTCGTCACCTGCGGCTCGCGGCCGGCCACGACGGAGTGGAGGTGCGCCTCGACGATGCGCCGCCCGTCTGGGGCGTACGCCCCGCGGCCGATCCGTGCTTCCGGGACGCGGCCGCGCTCTTCGGCGTCGAGGCGATGGCGGTCGTGCTCACGGGCATGGGCCGCGATGGGGCCGACGGCGTCCGCGCGATCCTCGATGCCGGTGGCGACGCGATCGCGCAGGACGAGGCGACGAGCGTGATCTTCGGGATGCCGCAGGCCGCCGTCGCGATCGGCGGCGCCTCACGCGTCCACGCGTTGCGCGACATCGCGCCGCGCGTGGCCGAGCTCGTCGGCTCGCGGGGGGCCCCGGCATGATCGAGCGACACTGGGGCCTGACGCGACGGCCGTTCGCGAATTCACCCGATCCGGCCTTCCTCGTCACCTCGCCCGCGTTCGAGGAAGCGTTTGCCCGGCTCATGTACGACGTCACCGAGGCGCGGGGCGGACTCTCGCTGGTCACCGGCGAGATCGGCTGCGGCAAGACGATGCTCGCGCATGCGCTGCTCGACCGGCTGGACGGCACGCCCTTTCGCGCGATCGTGCTCGGCACCCCGCGCCTCACGCCGGTCGAGCTGCTGCGGACCGTGCTGCGCGCCACCGAGGGCCCGCCGCCCCCGCGCGGACGGCACGCCCTCGTCGAGGCGCTTGGCGTGCACCTCGCGTCGGCCCACGCCGCGGGACGCCGGCCGGTGCTCGTCGTCGATGAGGCGCAGTTGGCCACGCCGTCGCTCCTCGAGGAGGTGCGCCTGCTCACCAATCACGAGGACCGCACCGACAAGCACATCCACGTGGTGCTGGTGGGGCAGCCGGAACTGCGCGCGCGCGTCGCGCGGCACCCGCAGATCGACCAGCGCGTCGGCCTGCGCGCCCACGTGCTGCCACTCGACGCCGACGAGGTGGCCGCGTACGTCGCGCATCGCCTCGACGTGGCCGGTGCGAAGGGACGCCGGATCTTCACCCCCGACGCCGTCTCGGCGTTGGCGGCCCGGAGCGGCGGCGTGCCCCGCCTCGTGAACAACCTCGCCACGCAGTCGCTGTTCGTGGCCGCGGCCCGTGGGGAACGCGCGGTGGGCGTCGACCTCGTGGCCGACG
>JANLSF010000665.1:0-3542 GCA_031362285.1 Gemmatimonadota bacterium
GCTGCCCGTGGGCGTGGCCGACACGGTCACGGGCGCCGAGCGCGAGATCGTCGTGGGCGGTCTGTTCGTGGCCATCGGGCACACGCCGAACACCGGATTCCTTGGCGGCCAGCTCGAGTTGAACGCGGCCGGCTACCTCAAGGTGCTGCCCGGGCGCATGGCCACGAACATCGCCGGCGTGTACGCGGCGGGCGACGTGACCGATGACTACTATCGCCAGGCGATCACGGCGGCGGGCACGGGCTGCATGGCCGCGCTCGAGGCGGAGCGGTGGCTCGCGCATCACGGGCTGGACGTCGTGACATCCGCCGGCGCTGCCGTCGGCGCGCACTGATCGGCGCGCGCCCCATGTCGATGCTGGTGGAACAGGTGACGGTCGGCCTCCTCGAGGAGAACTGCTGGATCGTCGCCGACCGCGACGCCGGCGCCGCCGTCCTCGTGGATCCCGGAGATGAGCCCGACCGGATTCTCGCCGCGCTGGCCGCCACCGGGTGCCGGCTCGACGCCATCTGGCTCACGCACGCGCATTTCGACCACGTGGGCGGGATTGGCGGCGTGCGGCGCGCGGTGCCGGACGTCCCCATCTACCTGCACCCGGCCGATGCACCGCTGTACAGCGTCGCCGACCGGTCCGCCCAGCGCTGGGGTCTCGAGATCGAGCAGCCGCCGGCCTTCGACCGCACGATGGCCGAGGGTGACACGATGACGGTGGGCGCGCTCTCCTTCACGGTGATGCACGTGCCGGGCCATGCCCCCGGTCACGTGGCGTTCGTCGGTCACGGCGTGGTGTTCGGCGGCGACTGCCTGTTCGCCGGCTCGATCGGGCGTACCGACATCCCGTTCGCCAGTGCCTCGACGCTGCAGCGCTCGCTCGAGAAGTTTGCCGCGCTGCCGCCCGCCACGGTGGTGCACGCCGGGCACGGCCCGAGCACGACGATCGCGCGCGAGCTGGCCACCAATCCCTTCCTCACCGGCGCCGCGCGCCCCCTCGGCGCATGATCGCGAACCTCCTGCTCGCGGCGTGGGTTGGCGCGGCGGCGCTGTTCACCGCTGTGGTCGCGCCGGCGGCCTTCGCGGTGCTGCCGGCGCGCGCGCTGGCCGGGGCGCTCGTCGGCCGTGTGCTGCCGGTGGTGTTCATCAGCGGCATCATCGTCGCGTGCCTGGCCTTCGTCCTCGACTGGCCGTACGCGCGCACGACGCTCGACCGGTGGCGGGGCGGGGCGCTGATCGTCGCCGTGGTCGCCAACGCCACCGCGCAGTTCCTCGTGGCGCCACGCATCCAGGCCCTGCGCGCCGACCTCGGGCCGGTCATCGAGGCGCTCGCCGTCAGTGACCCGAAGCGGCGCGCGTTCGGCCTGCTCCACGCGATTTCCGTCGGGTGGTTGGGCCTCGCGATCGTCGCGACGCTCGTCGCCCTCACCGTGCATGCCATCGCCGCGCGACACGCGGCGCCGGCGGCCACTCCCTGACTTCCGACTCCGATGTCCGCGACCCGCACTGAGAAGGACCCGCTCGGCCCCCTCGAGGTTCCCGCCGACGCCCTCTATGGCGTGCAGACGCTGCGCGCCGTGCAGAACTTCCCGATCTCGGGCCTCAAGCCGCTCGAGCCATTCGTGATCGCGCAGGTCTGGATCAAGAAGGCCGCCGCGCTCACGCACAAGGAGACCGGTCGGCTCGACGCGAAGCTCGCGGATGCCATCATCGCCGCCGCCGACGAAGTGCTCGGTGGCCAGCATCGCGACGAGTTCGTCGTCGACCCGTACCAGGCGGGCGCCGGCACCTCGCACAACATGAACGTCAACGAGGTGCTAGCCAACCGTGCCAACGAGCTGCTGGGCGGCGCGCGCGGCACGTACACGCCGGTGCACCCGAACGACCACGTGAACATGGCGCAGAGCACCAACGACACGATTCCGACGAACATCCGGCTCGCGGCGCTGCGACAGCTGCCGTCGCTCGTGACCGCCGTCGAGTCGCTCGAGCGGGCGCTGGCCGACAAGGGGCGCGAGTTCGACCACATCGTGAAGGCCGGCCGCACGCACCTGCAGGATGCGATGCCGATCCGCCTCGGCCAGGAATTCACGGCGTACGCCGGCACCCTGGCGCGTTGCCGCCGCCGCATCATCGAGGCCGCCGACTACTTGCGCGACCTCGGGATCGGGGGGAGCGCCGTGGGCACGGGCGTGACCGTCGAGGCGCAGTATCCCGCGCTCATGAACAAGCACCTCGTGGCCATCACCGGCATCACCCTGCGCGTGGGCCAGGATCGCATCCAGCTCATGCAGAGCATGGGCGATGCGGCGGCCTTCTCGGCGTCGCTGCGGGGCCTCGCCCTCGACCTCAGCAAGATCGTCAGCGACCTCCGCCTGATGGTCAGCGGTCCGCGCACCGGCCTCGACGAGATCGCGCTCCCGGCGGTGCAGCCGGGGTCGTCCATCATGCCCGGGAAGATCAACCCGTCGATCCCCGAGATGGTCAACCAGGTGTGCTTCCAGGTCATCGGGTGCGACACCACCGTGGCCATCTCGGCCGAGCACGGGCAGCTCGAGCTCAACGTCATGATGCCGGTGATCGCGCACAACCTGCTGCTGTCCATGCGCATCCTCACCGGCGCCATCGGGACCCTCACCGAGAAGTGCGTCATGGGGATCACGGCCCATCCCGCGATGTGCGCCTACTGGGTGGAACGCTCGGCGGCCCTCGCCACCGCACTCGCGCCGCAGATCGGCTACGCCCGCGCCGCCGACCTCTCCAAGCGCTCGGTCAAGGAGGGGATCCTCATTCGCGACCTCGTGAAGCAGGAGAAGATCCTGCCCGACGAGGAGGTGGACGCCGTGCTCGACCTCCGCAAGATGACCGAGATCGGCATGCCGCAGGGGAAGCACGCCGTGTCGGCGGGCGGCTGACCGTGCCGCTTGTCGCCTGCCGCGGCGCGCGGTAAGGTCCCGCATGGACTTCAAGCGGGGATTCCTGCGGGCCATCCAGGGGCCCGGGGCGGTCGACCGTCAGGCCGCCGCGGTCTACGTAACGCGGCTGGTGGCGGAGCCGGCCGCGGAGGACGTGGCCTGGCTCACGGCGATCATGCTCTCGAAGGACGAGGACCATGCGCGCTGGGAGTTGCGGTATGCCCGGCGCGCGCTTGGGCTGCTCGTGGCCGAGCGTGATGCGCTGGACGATCGCACGCCGTCGCTCGTGGCCGATGCGCTGGAAGCCGCCCTCGAGCGTGACCCGAACGTGGCGTCCGACAAGGTGGACGTCGCGCTCGCGCAGTTCAATGCGCGGCTCGGCCTCTACCGTGAGGCGTTTCGCGCGCGAAACCCGAAGGAGGCCATGGGGCCCCGGCTCGCGCGCGAGTTGCTGGGCTTCTCCACGGCCGTCCCGAAAGATCGCGACGTGGCAATCGCCGAGGGGGCCCAGGTGGTCGGCCGCCTGATGGCTGACGCGGCCGAGGCGCTCCGCCGATCGTTCGGCGAGGCGCACCTGCCCGAGGACATTCCGCCGAGCCAGATGTCCGGCGCTTGATGACGCCCGGTCGGCACGCC
>JANLSF010000738.1:0-6024 GCA_031362285.1 Gemmatimonadota bacterium
GATGATCCCGATCCCCGGGCGCGACATCATGGTGCAGTCGTGGTACCAGGGCGGCATCTCGCTGTTCGAGTTCACCGACCCCAAGCACCCCACCGAAATCGGCTTCCACGACCGTGGCCCGCAGGATCCGCAGCGCCTGCAGCTCTCCGGCTCGTGGTCGGTGTACTGGTACAACGGCCTGATCGTGAGCTCCGAGATCGGGCGCGGCCTCGACATCTTCGAACTCGAGCCGAGCGGCTTCCTGTCGCAGAACGAGATCGATGCGGCGAAGACGGTGAAGTACGACTACCTGAACGCACAGGGACAGCCGAAGATGATCTGGCCGGCGAGCTTTGCGCTGGCCAAGGCGTACACCGACCAGCTGGAGCGGTCGGGCGGACTCGCCGAGACGCGCCTCGCGGCGGTGCGTGCGGCGCTCGAGAAGGCGGAGAAGGCCACGGGGGCGGCGCGCGCGAAGGCGCTCACCACGCTGGCCGCCTCGGTGGACAAGGACGGCGACGCGTCGAAGGACGGCGCGAAGGTCACGTCGCTCAGCCGCGCCCTGCGCGACCTGGCGGCGGCGAAGTAGTCACTGCGGCAAGCAGGCACGCAGGCTGGAAAGCACGACGGCACGAACGACACGGGCCCCGCAGCGATGCGGAGCCCATGTTGCGTTCGGGGCGCGGGGGCACGCGCAGGAGCAAGCGCGCCCTACACGATGCCCAGCGACCGGCACATCGCCGTCGCGATCTCCACGTCCTGCGCCGGAATCCCCGTGAGGTCGACGATCGAGATGTCGTCGGGACCGAGGGCCACGAGATCAGGCCGCTCCAGCAGCAGCCCGAGGCTCTCGTCGGCATCGGCCACCACGAGGCCGCCCTGCACCGCGTGCGCGAAGTCGCCATGGTCCACGCACTGCGCATGGTCGTCGGTGGCAATGCGGCGCGCGCGTGCGAAGAGCGCCGCGTCGAGTTCCTGCTTGCCCGGCGCGTCGGCCCCCATGGCCACGACGTGCGTCCCCGGCCGCACCTCGGTCGCGGGAAACAACGCCTGCGTGCTCGGCGTGGTGGTGACCACGACGCGCGCCTCGTCGAGCACGGCGGCCGTGGTAGCGCAGGCGCGCGCCGCGAGTCCCTGCGCCACGAGCGCGCCCGCGAGCGCCTTGCCCCGTTCGGCGTGGCGCGCCCAGATGCGCACCTCGGTGATCCCCAGTTCGCGCGCGATCCAGAGCGCCTGCAGTTCCGACTGGTGTCCCGAGCCGAACACGCCGAGCACCTGCGGCTTGCGCGGCGCCACCAATGACGCGGCGAGCGCGCCGGCGGCTGCGGTCCGCCAGGACGTGAGCCACCCGTCGTCTTGCAGCAGGGCGAGCGGGACGCCGGTCTCGCGCGCGAACACCATCACCACGCCGCTGTTGACCGGAAGCCCGCGCTTCGCGTTGTCATACACGCCGGCGGCCACCTTGACGACGAACACCGGTCCGTCGGTGGCACACCCGAACTTGATGTGGCAGTCGCCGTTGGCCCCGTCGAAGGGGAGGTAGCCCGGCGGCGGCGCCACGTAGCGGCCGTGCGCGTGGCCGACAAAGGCGCGGCGGACGCCCGCGATCACGGCGTCGTGGTCGAACTGCTGGCGGAGTTCTTCGAGGGTGACGAGTCGCATGGGGCGGAGTCTAGCCTCCCGCCATCGCCCCGACCACGAGGTACGGCTCCCGCCCCTCGGCCACGGCCGCCGGGAGGGGTGCGTCGGCCGGCTCGTGCGTGTAGTCCTCCTCGCAGGCGAAGAAGCGGATGAACGGGCGCCGCACCTTGGTGCCGTGGTCGCGGATCGTCCCCTGGAGCATGGGATAGCGCGCCTCGAGGGCGTCGAGCACCGCCGCGCGCGTCACGGGGCCCGGCACCTCGAGCTCCACCTCGTCGCGCACGCGCGCCAGGGTGCGCAGGTGCTCGGGCAACGCCACGCGAATCACGGGAGCGTCTGGACCTCGACGGAGAGCACCGCCGGCAGGTCGCGCACGATCGCGCTCCAGTGGTCGCCGCCGTCCGGGGAGCAGTACACCTGCCCGCCGCTCGTGCCGAAGTAGATGCCGCAGGCGTCGAGCTGGTCCACCGCCATCGCGTCGCGCAACACGTTCACGTAACAGTCCTGCTGCGGCAACCCGCTGGTAAGCGCCTCCCACTCGTTGCCGCCGGTGCGGCTCCGGTAGACGCGGAGCTTTCCCTCGGGCGGATAGTGCTCGGAGTCGCTCTTGATCGGCACCACGTACACCGTCTCGGGCTCGTGCGCATGCACGTCGATCGGGAAACCGAAGTCGGTGGGCAGGTTGCCACTGATCTCGTGCCACGATTCGCCGGCGTCGTCGGAGCGCATCACGTCCCAGTGCTTCTGCATGAACAGGGTGTTCGGCCGCGCCTTGTGCTGCGCGATCCGGTGCACGCAGTGCCCCACCTCGGCCACGGGGTCGGGGATGTAGAGCGAGGAGAGCCCCTTTGTGATCGTGCGCCAGGTGGCGCCGTCGTCGTCGGAGCGGAAGGCGCCCGCGGCGGAGATGGCCGTGAAGATGCGACCGGGGGTGGCCGGATCGAGGAGGATCGTGTGCAGGCAGAGTCCGCCCGCCCCCGGCGCCCACTTGGGGCCCGTCACGTGGGTGCGCAGCCCGGGCAGCTCCTTCCAGTTGGCGCCACCATCGGTGGTCTTGAAGATCGCCGCGTCCTCGACGCCGGCGTACACCGTGTCGGGATCGGTGAGGGACGGCTCGAGGTGCCACACGCGCTTGAACTCCCACGGGTGCGGCGTGCCGTCGTACCACTGGTGCGTGCCGGTCGGGCCGTCGTAGGCGAAGGTGTTGCCCACCGGCTCCCACGTGGCGCCGCCGTCATTGGAGCGCTGGATGAGCTGCCCGAACCAGCCGCTCGATTGCGACGCGTAGAGCCGGTTGGGATCCGCCGGCGAGCCCTTGATGTGGTAGAGCTCCCAGCCGGCGAAATGCGGACCGGTGACCGTCCAGTCCTTCCGCCTGCCGTCGGCGGTGAGGATGAAGCCGCCCTTCCTGGTGCCGACGAGGACGCGCACGCTGCTCATGAAGCCTCCCTGCCACCGTCGCGCGCCGGTGCGCGACTTGTCGTGACGGGAGCGAAGATGCGGCGCTCCGGCTCCGTCGGCAACTACGCCACGCCTACCACTCCCCGGGCCCCGTCCACTGCCGGACCGTGGCCAGGTTCACCCCGCGCGAGCGCACCACCACCCCGGGAATCACGACCTCGCCGCCCGCCGCCCCCGGCACCACGACGCGGATCTCGCGCGTCCCCACCGGCAGCCGCAGCCGCACGATGGTGACCGCCTGCGGCAGCAGGTTCCAGTTGCGCGTGTCCGCGCGTTCGAGGACGGCGCCGGCCGCGCTGGTGAGCAGCCCCGCGAGCCACCCGAACCGCTCCCCCTCCTTCTTGTCCTTGCGACTGCGCTTGACTGCCTCCTCCGCCTGCTCGGCCGCGATCGCCTTGACCGCCACGCGCAGCACCGCGCGCGCATAGGTCCACGTCCGCACGCGCTCGAAGTCCGCCACTTCGGCTTCGCTCAGGTCCGCCACGGCCACCTTCGCACCCGAGCCGCCGGCGGCCGCCACGCTCGGCGCGCTCAACCCGCGCGGGCGCCTCCACGTGGGCACGCTGAGCTTGATGATCTTCTCGGGGGCGCTGAAGGCGCGCACCGGCCGCCACCCCCACGCCGGGTCGTAGCGGTATCCGTACTGGGTGCCCGGTCGGTAGGTGAGCCGCACGTCGTCTGCGTCGCCGGCCGTCATGCCACTCCACTGGTCGCCCGACCCGAGCGTGTACGACGGCCCCATGTACCAGAGCCCGCCGTCGGGCAGCCCCGCGAGTTGCGCCGTGATCCGGTTCCCCATGCGCGCACTCATCCAGCCGCCGCGGAACCGGTTGTCGCCCGACACGTAGTCCCACTCGTGCTTGTAGATCGGGATCGTCAGGTCCCACGGCGTGGGGAAGGCCACGAACCCCTGCTCGATGACCACCGCCACGTCGCCGGAGTCGGCGCTCATCCCGTCGCTTGGCAGGGCATCGTCCGCGCTCGCATCCACGGTCTCGCCGAGGATCGCCCGGGCATTGCGGTAGCTCACGAGCGCATCGTTGCGCTCCCCCTGCGCCTCGAACACGATGCCGGCGAAGACGCGCATGGCATGCCGCAGGCTCCGGTCGCGGTGGTTCGTATCGGCGTCGAACTTCTGCAGCATGTACGCGAGCTTCCGCGCCTCGACCCCCGCACTCTCGAGGTCGCCCCCCTTCCAGAAGGCCAGCGCCCCGTAGTAGTGCATGAGCAGCCGCTCGTTGATCCCCGGCTCGTAGTCGAGTTCGCGGTCGTTGGTGAGCATGGCCAACGCGTTCTGCGAGATGCTCCTGGTGTAGCGGGCCTCGGTGATCTGGTCGGCTTCGTCGAACTTGGCCCCGGCCGCGGCGAAGTTGCCGTTGTAGTAGGCGAACGTGCCCTGGTACAGCGTCTTGAGCAGCGCGTCGCCGGAGAGGTCCTCGAGGCGCGGCAGCGCACTGGAATCGGCGCGCGCCCGGATGAGCGCGAGCCGCATCCGCTCCTCCGTGCGTTCCAGCCCGTTGGGGGCCACGTCGTACGACCGAAGGGTGGCGCCGATCGCGCACCCCGCCAGCGCGACCAACGCCACCCCGGCCGCGACCCGCGTGCGGACCGCGTTCATCCCGCCATCACGGCGATGGAATCTGCTTCTGCAGGATCACGATCCGCTGCTGCGCCAGCGCGATGGCTTCCGCCTGCTTGGCCGCCGCATCCCCCTGCGCCTGGATCGTCTGGATCCGCATCTGCTGCAGGAACCGCTCGTAGCGCATCATCGCTTCCTGCGGACGCAGCTGCAGGTCGAGCAGGGTGGCCACCTTGTACTGCAGCATCGCGTTGCTGCCGTCCACGAGGAGCGCCCGGTCGTAGCGGTCGAGCGCTTCGGCCCGCTTGCCCGCGAGGTTGAACTCGTCCCCTTCCCGAATGAGCGCGGCCCCCTGTGCGCGGGCCCTGGCCTCGTCGCTCGCATCGGCCGCGGCGGCGATCACGCGCAGTCCCTGCGGCTCGCGGTAGCCGTAGCTGGTCACCTTGCCGTCTTCCAGCTGCACGAGTCCGAGTTCGCCATTCACGTCGCGCGGGGGCACGCTGGGCCGCGCGCCGACCATCACCGCCGCGCGGCCGGCGCGGCGCACGCTCCACGCCTCGTGCGTGGTCTTCGTGGCGGTCATCACCTGGGCGTCGTTCATCCCGAGCACCACCTCGCCCCGGGTGAGCGCCGCACACACGTCGCCCGTGCACGAGTTGGCCGCCACCGCCGCGATCGAATCGCGGCGCGCCGCATACATGGCCCGCTCGGCGTCGCTCCGCACGCGCGTGCGCGAGGCGATCGAGTCGGGGCTCTGCATCTTGTCACCGTTCACCGTGATCGGCACTTCGCGCACGCGGTTGCCCGCGCAGGCGCCGAGCAGGAGGGTGCCGAGGAGGAGGAGGCGCGAGAACATTGCTGGGGCTCCGAGGCTAGAGGCCGATGCCGCGACGTTCGATGTACTTCTTGATCTTGTGCTGGCCGAGCCAGACCTTCGCGTTCGACTCGAGGTCGATCAGCGTGGCGTCGATCTGGTAGTAGACGATCTTCTCCTTTCCCTCGGAGTCCTCGATCGTCTGCACGTCGCCCTGCAGCATGTAGCGGGCTCCCTGCTCGCGGGCGAGGCGGGCGCGCGTGTCGGCGGCGGCGTTCTGCTGCTGGTCGGCGCGCTCGTCGCGCACGTCGCCGCGCTCCTCCTTGCTGGCCACGATCTGCACTTGCCCCGAGTTCACGAACGCCCGCTCGAGGTCGCGGGTGAAGGTGCCCACCGGGATGTGCTCCATCGCCCGGTTGCGGAAGGCGCCGATGATGACCGTGGGCTGCTTCCCTCCGTTGGCCGTCGCGTAGTTCCGCGACCAGGGCGCGTCGAGGCTCTGCTGGATGAGGGCGTTGGCCACGAGCCGGCTGTCGGCGTCGTTCCACTT